>CAVELH010000008.1:23245-29612 GCA_963616385.1 bacterium
TTTATACTCTCAACGCACTCATCAATAGTTGTAAACTTGCCCGGATTGACATCTCTGAATATCTGGTCAAATGTATCTAAGCATATCTTCTTCTGCAAATCAAAATCAGAAGATACTGACTGAACTGAAAATGCCCTAAGGTACGCCCTGAGCCAGCCTGACTCACTGTTATACCATTGATACACCGAATCGTAGCTCTTATCCATATCATATATCTCACGCTCCCAACAGTTTGACATATATGAGGCATCAACGATTCTCTCCACCTCCTGCTCAGTAAGTGTGAGGTTATATTTCTTATTGAATTTATCTACTATCTTTTTTCTCTTAGCTACAGAACGGGTGAGTCCTGTTACCGTGGTTGCCGCACCCTTTCTTGTATCAGTATCCTTATAATGCTCCTGGTAATATGTATAGTCATCCTTCTTGTCATTTTTTGAGCTTTTACCAAAAACCTTCTTTATGAGCCATATTGTAAATACAATAGGACCTACGGTAAATGCCAAAGCTACTGCAAGCGCTATCGAAATACCCAAAAGTGATGGAATAAACGATGTACACATACTTAAAATTATAAGCCCAACTATAATCTTAGGAATTTTATCTCCTATGTTTTTATATACCTTGGGATTATTTTTTCCGGCTATTACATACCAGACTATAAAGATTATTAATATTGGCATATTTCTTCCTCTTAATTTTTCATCCCTCTTGCCGACTTCGTCGTCAAGAAAGGTCTTCGTAAAAAAATGCTAGCAAGCTGCATTTTTTTACTCATCCCAGTTATGATATACACTCTGGACATCGTCATCCTCGTCAAGCATATCAAGAATTCTGTTCATCTTCTTGATGTCATCCTCACTTGTAAGCTCAACATAATTCTGAGGTATCATAGTTACCTCTGCTGATGCCATAGGTATATTCTCCTTCTCAAGTGCCTCTCTGACTGCTGTAAAATCAGCAGGACTTGTGATAACCTCATAGCTATCCTCCTCGTCAGCAAAATCCTCTGCACCTGCATCAAGAGCTATCATCATAAGGTCATCAGCGTCCATGCTGCACTCTTCCTTATCTATGATAATCTGTCCCTTCTCATCAAACATAAATGATACACAGCCTGTTGTACCAACATTTCCGCCACCCTTTGTAAATGCATTTCTTACATTAGAAGCTGTTCTGTTCTTGTTATCTGTAAGTGCATTTACTATGATTGCAGTTCCGCTTGGTCCATAGCCTTCATATGTAATTGTAACGTAATTTACTGAGTTTGCATCACCTGCTGCCTTCTTGATACCTCTGTCTATTGTATCATTAGGCATATTGTTTGCCTTAGCCTTTGCGATGACATCACGAAGCTTGCTGTTATTTGCAGGATCCGGGCCACCCTCCTTAACTGCTACAGCAATTTCACGACCTATAATAGTGAATATCTTACCCTTTGCAGCGTCGTTCTTCTCCTTCTTGTGCTTAATGTTCGCAAATTTTGAATGTCCTGACATGTTTGTTTACTCCTTATCATCTTTTTCTTCTTGTTCATTTAATTTTACTATTTTGACAAGCGTTATCATCTTGTCAGATATTTTAACCGGAATGAACTTGTAACCCTGATAGCTTATCTCAATCTTCTCATCCTCCATCGGGAGTCTTCCAAGCTTGTAAAGCAAAAATCCATTAAGGGTTTCAAAATCTTCATCCGGAAACTCTATCTCTATTGCATCCTCCAACTCATCTAACTCAGCGTCACCCTTCACAAGATAATCTCCATTATGGAGCTTTCTCACACTGATTTCCTCATCCTCGTCATGCTCATCTAAGATATTACCAACAATCTCCTCAATAATATCCTCCATGGCAACCAAACCTTCTGTCTGACCATACTCATCAATTATGATAGACATGTGTATCTTCTCAAGCTGCATCTTCTGTAACAGCTTAGATATATTATATGTAGGATGAATAAATATCGGTTCTTCTACAATATCTGAAACCAGAGTTTTAGGATTGTTAAGATACGCGGCTATTAAGTCCTTCAGGTGTACAACACCGATTATATTATCTATATCCTCCTCAAATACCGGGTATCTCGAAAACTGATTATCCAATGCAAAATGCAATGCCCAATCCACATCTACAGTGTTCTCTATTGCTATTATCTTCTGCCTGCTGGTCATTATATCCTTTGCATATTTGTCACTAAACTCAAAGATATTGGATATCATCTCTGCCTCATTCTCTTCAATGACACCCTGCTCGTGACCTTCCTCTACCATAGAGAGAATTTCTTCTTCAACCTTTTCCTCTATTGCCTTCTTTGAAAAAATCTTCTTCAAACTACTGGGACCACCTTGGGACATATGTTCACTTTCTCCTCTTATATTATAACTCAAGGCTGATTCTAAGAGCTTCATTAACTCGATTAATAATCTGATTATCCAAATGACAGACCTTTTCCTTCAGCCTTTGTTTGTCTATAGTTCTTACCTGTTCTAATAGTATAACAGAATCCTTGGCTATATCGCAATACCTTGAATCAAGTTCTACATGGGTTGGCAGCTTAGCCTTGTGTAGCTGTGACGTTATAGCTGCTATTATAACTGTAGAACTATGCTTATTGCCCGCCTCATTCTGAATTATAAGTACTGGTCTTACGCCGCCCTGCTCTGAACCGATAACAGGTCTTAAGTCGGCATAATATATATCGCCTCTTCTGATGATCAATTGTTTCACACTCCCATTGTTATTTCTAACTAATCAAAGTATTTCCAACAATCATCTGCTGTATACGTTATAAAAGATAATTTACACAAAGTACATCTTTTCCATTCTCACTGTATACTCTTGGCACTCTTCTTGCTATATTGCATACAAGCTCATAATTAAAGCTTGCTGCCGGAGCTGCAACCTCCTCAACAGAAACGCATGCATCCTTGTCACTGCCTATCAATATAACCTCGTCACGGACTGCCACATCAGGTATATCTGTGACATCTACCATAATCTGATCCATACATACTCTTCCAATTATAGGTGCATATTGTCCATGTATTATCACACGTCCAATATTGGATTGTGCTCTCGGATATCCATCAGCATATCCAACAGTAACAGTCGCAACCCTTGTCTCCTTGTTTGTTATGTACGTCCATCCATAACTAACGCCTACATTGGCAGGAACTGTTTTCACATGTGCAACATGTGCTATAAGTGACATTGCAGGCTTTATTATAACAGATTTGTCAACCTCCTCAGAAGGGTACAGGCCATATGTTACTATACCAAGTCTTACCATGTCAAATTCGCTGTCATCCATCTCCATTGTTCCTGCACTGTTGTCAATGTGCTTTATGGCAAATGTGATACCTCTGTCCTCAAGTCCTCTTATAAATCTTAAGAATTTCTCCTTTTGTCCATACGCATAGTGCTTATCTATCTCATCAGCCTTAGCATAATGTGTAAATATGCCCTCTATCTCAAGTCCCGGCATATCCTTTAGTGTGGTTGCCGCATTTATGTCATCCTCAGTCACCTGAAAACCTATTCTGGACATCCCTGTGTCAACCTTAATATGTACCTTTGCCTTTGTATTTTTGCTTACTGCAAGCTCTGACAGCTTTCTGCATGCCTCAACATCATAAACAGCCTGTGTTATATTATATGCAAGCAGTCTCTCATAATCCTCACAATCAGTATAACCTATTATCAAAATAGGCTTCTTGATTCCAGCCTCTCTAAGCTCGACTGCTTCGTCTATGGTTGCTACACCATAATAATCTGCCAAATCATCCAGCTTCTTTGCAAGCACGACAGCTCCATGTCCATAAGCATCTGCCTTAATTACTATAAGGCTTTTCATATCAGGTCTTATAAGAGACTTCATCTTCTCAACATTGTATCTTATATTATCTAAATTAATCCTTGCAAATATCCGATTATATCCGACTTCGTTAGTTAACATAATAATCTCCCTCCAGAACTGTGGTGATGCTTCTTACGATATCTCTCGCAATCATACTATATCTTCCTTTATTGATTGCTGCCTCCTGTCCCGCCAAGCCATGCATACATACTCCAAGCTTAGCAGCCTCAAAGCTCTCCATACCCTGTCCACACAATCCTGCTATTATGCCTGATAAAACATCTCCGGAACCACCTGTAGCCATTCCGTTATTACCTGTAGAATTGATGTACGCCTGCATATCGCCATCTGAAACGATTGTACGCGAATCCTTGAGTACAACAACCACATTATTCTTCTTTGCAAAATCTCTTGCAACGTCATATTTATTCTCTTTTATCTCAGATACCTTAAGTCCTGTAAGTCTTGACATCTCCATGAGGTGAGGAGTAAGGATAACCTTTGCCTCGGTATTCTTTAGCATATCCATCTCCTTAGAGACAATATTAAGGCCATCAGCATCCAGAACTATAGTCTTATTATAAACCTGAAGAATCTTCTCAACTATATATACAGCATAGTCATCTGTTCCAAGTCCAGGTCCTAATACAAGCACATCTGACCACTCACACATCGACTTTAAGCTTTCCCTTATAGAATTCTTATCAGTAGAATCATATGTTGTAAGCATTGCCTCAGGGAGCTTGGTCTGGAGTATATTTCTATTCTCCTCAACCGTGCACACTCTCACTAAGCCACAGCCCATACGATATGCAGCCTCAGCAGCAAACATAACTGCACCTGCCATATTCTTGCTTCCACCTATAACTCCAATCTTACCATAGCTGCCTTTGTGGCTGTCTGATTTTCTGTACGGAAGAAGTGAAGCAACATCCTCTTCATTATATGTGTATAATCTTGGACCTACAAAGTCAACAGCAGGCTTAGGAAATCCAATATCGGCAACTGTTATATTGCCACCATACTCATAACCCATGGCAAGCATAAGTCCAAGCTTCATAAAGCCAAATGTTACTGTCTCATCTGCACGAAATGCAGTTCCAAGTACAAAGCCTGTGTATGAATCAATACCCGAAGGTATATCTATCGCAATCTTATATGCATCTATATCGTTAAGTGCCTTTATAGCCTCAGCCTGTTTTCCCTCAACAGCTCTAGATAAGCCGACACCAAATATTCCGTCTACAACGATATCATATCCGGAATCTATTATTTCATCCGTGAACTTGACATTTAACTTCTTGGCAATCTCGTACTGTTTCTCGAAGCCCTCTGACATAGACTTGAGTCCATTAACCCAGTATACCTCCACGTCATATCCAGACTGCATTAACATTCTCGCCACAGCAATACCATCACCGCCGTTATTGCCACTCTCTACCGCAACCAAAATTCTGGTAGTTCTCTTGTCAAACTTGTCGTCAATTAATTTGTATACGGCAAGAGCTGCCCTCTCCATAAGAACCATCTGTGGTATTCCTATCACATCTGAGGTATATTCATCTATCTGTGCCATCTCTGTACCGCTTACTATGTACTTCATCTATCCTTCCCCCATATTTAAAATAATGAGTTATGCAGGTATTCTTAAGAAAACTCTGCACGGCTCATTATACCATATATATTCTGTGTTGTTAAATAATTTTTGGAATCCACCGAAATATATGATATAATGAGTATTGCGACGATGGTGCTTGCACACGTCGGCATAATACGAATAAACACATGGAGCCGTCAGGCGACATGCTATAATGAGTATTGCAATTTAAGGCGACATGATATAATGAACACGTAATATAAATTTTAAGATACAGGAGAATACATATGAGATTTATAGAAGGTATAGGATACATTGATGACAGTATCACACCTGTAAATAATCAAAAGACAACCAACAACACATCTGGTACAAGCTTTGATAACCTGCTTGCCGCAGAAACAGACAAGCTAAACAGCACTACTTATAATCTGGATGATATATTTAAGGAGGCAGCCTCAAAGTATAATGTCTCTTATGACTTACTTAAGGCTATAGCATATAATGAATCAGGCTTTAATGCCAACGCCACATCATCTGCCGGTGCAATGGGAATAATGCAGCTTATGCCATCCACAGCAAAGGCTATGGGAGTTACAGATGGCTATGATGCCTATCAGAATATTATGGGCGGAGCAAAGCTTCTGTCAACTCTGTCAGATATGTACGATGGAAACCAGACTCTTATGATTGCGGCCTACAATGCAGGCTCAGGCAACGTTGCAAAATACGGCGGTGTTCCTCCCTTTAAGGAGACACAGAATTATGTATCAAAGGTTCTGTCAACCTTACAATCCGGAGTAAATGCAGCTAATGTAACTGTGTCATCAAATACTACAGCTAATAATATTTCATCATATGGCAATAGCTCAGTTAATAACACATATGGCACTGGAAACACCTCACTGTCATAT
>CAVELH010000009.1:0-26171 GCA_963616385.1 bacterium
GAGTTTATTATGCGTGATGAATTTGACTTGGTTTCAGATGAGATATCAGACTTTACCAAGGATGGTGACCGTGTATTATTATTTGGAAAATATGATGGCCCTGATATAAAGGATGGGCTTACAGGTACGGTAACTCCGCTTGGCTATGTAGTTCTGGCCAACCAGATTAGGGAAAATGCGAAGAAAACCTTTGAATACTTTAAAAGTCAGGGTGTTATGATTAAGGTTATCTCAGGTGACAATCCTAACACAGTATCAGAGATAGCAATTCAGGCTGGAATTGAAAATGCAGAGAATTATATTGATGCGACAACTCTTGATACAGGTGCTAAGTTAAGGGATGCTGTCGACAGGTATACGGTATTTGGAAGAGTTACACCTAAGCAGAAGCAGAAATTAGTAAAGGCATTACAGCGTAAAGGACACACCGTTGCCATGACCGGTGATGGCGTAAATGATATCCTTGCAATGAAGGACGCAGATTGCAGCGTTGCGATGGCATCGGGAAGTGAGGCAGCAGCACAGGCGGCACAGGTGGTGCTATTAGATTCTGATTTTGCACATATGCCAGATGTTGTATATGAGGGAAGGCGGGTTGTGAATAATGTGCAGCGTTCAGCGAGCCTGTTCCTTGTCAAGAATATTTTCTCGTTGCTGATGGCGCTATTCTCAGTTATCTTTATGATAACTTATCCTCTTGAGCCGGCACAGATATCTCTTATTAGTATGTTTACTATAGGAGCTCCTGGATTTTTGCTTGCACTTGAGGCTAACAAGTCAAGGATAGAAGGTCATTTTATGACAAATGTTTTGCTAAAGGCACTTCCGGGAGGCTTGACAGATGTCATTGCAGTCGGAGCACTTGTTGTCTGCGGCGAGGTATTCGGTCTAAAGCCGGCAAGCGTTGGTACTGCTGCGACTATGGTTTTATCTGTAGTTGGATTTATGATTTTATTTAAGATAAGTGAGCCTTTAAATAAGATGAAGCATGGAATCATATGGCTGAACGTAGCCGGACTTGTGTTCTCAGGAATATTCCTTAAGAAGCTGTTTGCCTTAAGTGATATGTCAAATATCTGTGTGCTTCTCATGATTGTTTTTGGATTTGCGGCAGAATCGCTGTTTAGGTATCTGACGATAATTGTAGGTAAGATAGAGAATAAAATAAATACTCACCATAAGAAGTAAAGCTTCCTATGGTGAGCTTTTTATTAGTTATTAGTTCTGGACTGTATGTAGTGCAGAAGCTCTTCTGTAGTTTTATCTATGCCAAGCTTACTGCTGTTGATACATAGGTCATAGGAGCCTGCATCTCCCCATTTGCCTGTTGAGTAAGAATTGTGATACTGACGTCTTGTCCTATCGTGCTTCTTAATCTTGGCAGCGGCCTTTGACTCTGACAGGTCGTACTGTTCCATAACTCGTGCGAGCTTGACATCCTCGTCGCCGCGGATGAAGATAGAAATTAATCCGTCAAATTCCTTAAGTATTTCCTCTGAGCAGCGTCCTAATACAACAAATGATTCACCCTGCCTGGCTTTGTCTCGCAGGAAATCAAACTGCATTTCTGCAACTAACTGAGCAACTGAATTGCATTGTCCTCGTACAGTTCTTGTCAATACCGGATTGCGGGGCTTCTCATCATATTCTGCAAAACCTTCATAAGAATTTCCAGCTTCATTAGAAATCTCTGATAAAATATTTCTGTCATACAGAGGCAGATTCAAGCTCTTTGCAACATTTTGGGCTATGGCTCTACCACCACTGCCAAACTCTCGGCTGATTGAAATGATAACTTGGTTGTTCATGGAAAAACACTCCTTTCATTTCCTGAATTATGTCTGATGATGTTGCTTATATTTATATTATACAATCTTTTTAGTTTAAGTCAAAACAAATTTTCCTTTGTGAGAATCTCGTCAACTATTGAGAGAATACTGTTTAATTCACCTCTGAAATTCTCTCTGCATTTCTCTAAGCTGCGTTTGCTATTTATTGTTTTTTTGACCTCAAATGCGTCTTTTCCGTTGTTAAGGGTTATAGTGACATCAGAGTTTTTAAACTCAATATTTGTATAGCCCTCTGCAATCTCATCGGCACGCATTATGCTTTCCATAAACTGAGGGGTTAAAATGTAAAATGCCATCTCATCGTTGTTTGTCTTAACCTCAAACTGGTTATTGAAGGCTTCGTTCTCTGTTTCTATAATATCGGTATCATGTTTGATGCCAAGTAAATCGGCAGCACCATTAAAGATAGATGTAAGAACTCCCTTTGATTTGCGGGTATTCTTGCGTTCTTTGATTCGCACATAGCAATCTATTGACCTGCCTAGTTTGAGCAACATCAAAGGTCCTTGAAAGACAGTGACATATTTGGTGTGTGTGTGTCCGTCGTCATCGGTTGTTTCTACTTCTCTTTCCAACAGCAAGTCACAGTATGTAAAGTTAATCCCCTTATATTTACCTGATATGTAGTCAGAACCGTTTACACGGTCATAATTAGGAAGAATCATACAGTTTTTAATAAAATTAGTGTTGATAAATTTGGATGGTGAATATTCGTCTATATCAATTTTCTCAGCTAAAACATCTTTGATAATGTATTTTCCAAGCAAACCTTTAAGTGTAGTCTTTAATTTTTTGTTAGATTTATTAATTAGTACTGTAATAGGAATTAACAATATACCGGGTATAAGTATACCGAGTGCATAGGTTCTGCCGTCAACTAATGTAAGTATGCCTGCAACTAAGACAAAAGGCATAATTAAAATAAAAATAGTGCCGAAAAAACCTGTAAGCTTATATAAGCGCTGCTTTGAGGATATGACTGATATTATATCACTATCATTGTAATGTGTTGTTTGATTCATAGTTAGCTCCTTTCATTAGGGATAATCCATTTAATCCATCCCGTGCTGCTTGGCAATCTGCCTGATTTAGCTGCCTCTTATTAGGGATTTTATGTATTATAACATGGCGAGGTGGTTGATACCATAAAAATATGTTATAGTGTATAAAGAAATATATCAGATATAAATTAAAGGAGAGGCTTATGTCATATCAATTTTGGGGCTGGCAGAATGCGAATGTACCGGCAATTTCGGAAGAATATAAAGGAATAAAAACACCGCTTGATTTGTATGATGCATTATCAGAAATCTGGTGTGCAGATACATGTGCTCCGAGGATGAGAGAGAGCTGGACTAAGGAAAATAAGACACTTGGACAGTGCTCTATAACTGCTTTTCTGACACAGGATATCTTCGGTGGTAAGGTGTATGGTATTCTTAGAGCTGGTGGAAATTATCATTGCTACAATGTGATTGGAGACTGTAAGTTTGACCTTACGAGCGAGCAGTTTGGAGCAGAGGTGCTCGATTATGAGAACAATCCCGAACAGCTTCGGGAGGTTCATTTCGCAAAGGATGAGAAGAGACTTCGTTACGAGTATCTGAAGTCTCAATTAAAGAACAAACTCATCTAATATGTATCTGCCAAGGCAGAAGATAATTACGATTATCAAAAGGGGACTAAATACGCTTGATTTCTCCTCGTCATCATTGTTTCTCTTTAGGCTAAAGATATTTTTAAGCTGCTCCTGTCTTTTATTTAATGCGGCAATGGCATATATAAGCAGCCCGCTAAATACAAGAGCGTATGGCAGGAGATTAAGATATGAATTTATGGCAAGACGAAGTGTGTCTGCATCAATTTGCCCTGTTGTATCAGTAACATTATAGGAGCTGTCTGAAAGCAACAAACGGCTGATGTATGACAGAAAAACGGATGTACCATTTACTAAAAAATGCATCTCTATTGTGGAGATTATACTTCCTGTAGCCTCAACAACAATGCCGAAAATAATTCCCAGAAGTACTGCGTATGCCATCTGGTTAAAGTTCATGTGCATAAGTCCAAACAGAAATCCAGACATCAAAATTCCACTCAGGGTTCCTGAATAGCGGTAATTTCCAAGGATTACACCTCTGAACGCCAGCTCCTCAACGATAGCCGGCATCAGAGCCATAAGTCCAAGAGACAACAGAAAGCTGTTTCGTGTTACAACCTGTGTGACTGTTGAAGATATATAGTTTTTTACAAATAGCATAGAGACAGCATTTACTAAGGCAATTATAGGTTCTATGCATAAAACAAGTAGCGGTATGATGAAATAAGTTCCAATATGCATTGATTTAAGTCGTACAGTTTCCCTAAAGTTCTGTTTTGTAATGATAAAAAATAAAACTGTTGGGACAAACAAAATACTTTCGCTTAAGATGAGACTTGAGTTTAAGCTGATGTGGTTAAATAAAGGAGTGTAAGCTATACAGAGGCTAAAGGTTAAATGTAAGGCAATTAAGCAGGTGAAAAATATAGTTGCCTTGTTAATATTCTTTTTGTTTATTTCTTTTTGATTCATCTGTTTTCGCAAACCTCTCTGTTTTTTATTTAGAATATAACTATTGTGTTCATATTGCAATAGTTTTCTGTTTTGATAGGCATAATGGGAACTTTAATTGACAATAAATTTTTTGAATTATATAATATATAAAAATTAGTCGTACGACATATTTGATTTTTTTAATAAATAAATTATGCCGTACGACTAAAAAAACAAAAAATCAAGATAAATTAGTCGTACGACTGATTTTAGATGTGGGGAAGATTATGAAAATTATTGATTCAAAATCATTAGGTAAAGCGATACGCATGCGAAGAAAAGAATTAGGATACACACAAAAATATCTTTCGGAGTTTACTGGTCTGAGCGTTACTTTTATATCACAGTTAGAACGTGGAAAAGCTACTGCCGAGATAGAAAAAACAATACAATTAATTCATATTTTAGGTCTTGATTTAATAATCGAAAAAAGAGGGTAGAGGATGGACAAGCTTTATATATATGTAGAAATTAAGGGTGAAAAGAGGCTGGTTGGTAACATCAGTATTATTTCGTCAGATAATGCTGAATTTTCATATGATGAGGAATATTTGCGCAGTCAGGATGCCAGACCTATATCAATCAGCCTGCCGTTAGAGGAAAAGAGCTTCAATGCACAAAAGACAAGAAATTTTTTTGAAGGATTGCTGCCGGAGGGATTTACCAGACGATGTGTTGCGAGCTGGCTTCATAAGGACGAAGCAGATTATTTATCTATTTTATCTGGTCTTGGAAGAGAATGTCTTGGGGCAATCAGTGTGGTTGAGGAAAATAACACAGCAGATACATTTTCATACAAAAAAATGACTAAAGAGGAAGTGCAGAAGCTTGCACAGGAGGGAGCTACGGAGTCAGCAGAGTTGGTTACAAGAGCGCATTTATCCTTGACAGGGGCTTCTGGAAAGGTAGGGCTTTATTATGATGAGGCTGATAATACATGGTATCTGCCACTTGGAAATGCACCAAGCACACATATTGTCAAGCAGAGCCATGTTAGGTTAAAGCATATAGTTGCAAATGAACAATTATGTCTTTTGACTGCAAAAAATCTTGGAATAGATGTGCCCGATAGCTTTATTATTAAGACAAGTGGCAGAAATGAAGAAGATGTACTTTTTGCAACAGCCAGATATGATAGAAAACGTATAGGTTCAAAAAAAGAATGGGAGGGGTTAAAAATACCATATCGGTTACATCAGGAGGATTTTTCACAGGCGTTAGGAATTCCATCATCAAAAAAATATGAACATAATAACGAGAATTATTTGCAAAAGATGTTTAGTTTGCTTAGAAATTATTCATCATCCCCTATTGAGGACCAGTTAAAATTATGGGACATTTGTATATTTAACTATTTGATAGGAAATACAGATAATCATGTAAAAAATCTTTCCTTATTGTATAGCGAGGATTTAAATAGTATAAGGCTTGCACCCGCATATGATATTGTAAGCACAATAATATACGAAGAGAGCACTGATAATATGTCTGTCAGTATTGGCGGGAATTATAAGTTAAGCGATATATCGAGAGAAAGCTTTAAGTCAGAAGCACATAAAGCTGGAATAGGACAGAGTATTGCTATGAAACATTTTGATGATATAGTTATGCGGTTTAGAACTGCTCTGGATTCTGCAAGCGAGCAGCTTAAGAAACAGGGATTTGAAGTGGACAGTATTCGGGAAATGATATTATCAAGAGGTGGAATACATTATAATTGTTAAATATATTGTTATTATGAACCATAATAAAAACAACCATACAAAAGACTGATATGTGTCCAGAATTCTGGGTACATATCAGTCTTGCGTGGCTGCTTTTAACACTTTTATTTGAAGTATTTCATTAATTCTTCCAAATCAGCAGATACATTTTTAATTAGCTGGGTATCTTCTGAGATTTGGTCTATAGATTCTGCAATATTAGTTACACTTGCATTTACCTCTTCATTGCTTGCAGCATTTTCCTCGCTGATTGCACTGAGCTCGGTTATGCTGCTGATAATGTTTTGCTTGAGCACCTCAAGGTTCTTAGTTTTTTCTGATATATTTTTAGCTATTTCAATATTAGCTTCTATAGTCTGGCTCAGTGTATCAAAACCTGACTTAGCATGTACAATATCTGTCTGCTCCTGTTCTACAAGCGTTTTCATTTTTTCTGTAAGTTTTACAGACTCATTTGATTTTTCAAGAATATTAGCTGCAATATCCTTGATTGTAGTTGCGCCTTCATTGCTCTGGTCAGCAAGCTGCTTTATTTCTGATGCTACTACAGCAAAGCCTTTGCCTGCCTGTCCTGCTCTCGCTGCTTCAATGGAAGCGTTCAGGGACAGGAGATTGGTCTGTGCAGTAATACTTGAAATAAGTTCAACTGCTTCGTTAATAGAGGCAATAGCCTGATTTGTTTCTCTTACCTGTTCAATGATATCAGTGATGATATCAGATGAAGTTCTGGAGCTTTTAAGTACCATATTCATTGATTCTGCTGCATTTTGGTTTGCCATATTCATCTTAGCTGAATTATCATCAAGCGTAGTAGCTTCTGAATCTATTACAGAGATATCATCGCCCATTTCGATTATCTTCATATTAACTGACTGAACATTATCTGCGAGTGCAACTGCTGTCTCAGACAAATCATCGATAACCTGCTTAATCTGATTTGTTCCGGTGCTGTTAGCCTCTGCCAGAGTGTTGAGTGAGTCCATGCTGGTATCTAACTGAATTACGTGGTCATCGACATTTGTGACAATTCCATTTAGCTTTTCCTTTAGGGCAGAGGAAGCATCTATCAAAGTCTTTACCTCGTAAATGACAGATTTACATTCAAGCTCGCCGTTAAGATTTCCGTTTGCAACCTGATTGATATATTCAGATGTTTTCATAAGAGGCTTACGGATTTTGAATGCCAGATATACCAAAATACTAATGAATAATACAAGTAATAATCCGGCTATAATGTATAAATTCCTTAACATGTTGGATATCGCATTTGTGACAATTATTTCCTTTTCACCACAAAATGCCATTCCCAGAATATCTCCGTCATCTGAGTAGACCGGTTTATAATATACATAATATTTATCACCCTGAATTTCTACTCCTGAGGCTATGTAATCATTTCCTGCTTTGACTGTTTCCCAGATTTTAGAGTCAGCCTTAGTTCCTTCTATTCTGTTACCATTTTCGTCACTGATTGATGTGATAAATCGCTCGTCGTTAAGGAACAGGGTTTGTTCAATATTATTTTCCTTCAGAGAGTCGATAAAATCATAGCTTACCTCATCCTTGGCAAGAATATCCTCTCTGATATCCCATGTGAAATATTGCTCCACAGAGATAGCGCAGGATTTTAAACGAAGATATGTACTGTTAATCAATTCATCCTTCATTTTGTTTGCTGAATATACAGTAACAATGATAATTGCAGCAATAAGTGGAATACATCCAATCATAAGAATTGCTTGTAAATAGCTAAACTTTTTCTTCATAACACCTTTCTCCTCTTTTATAAAATTAAATTGCTATAGATGATAATGAATTTTCATTTCCCCAATATCTATAGCAGATATGTTATACATAAATTAAATATTCTCAGAAGCAACAATTTCTTTGTATTTTTTCCGATTAGCAGCTGACCAGCCGATAAGTGCTCTTTCGTTATTATATTTAACCAATTTATATATGAAATCATTGTCAGTAATTGCTATTCCGTTGGATATAGATTTCTTTTTACCGTTTCTCATGCATAATATAGTATTATCTGATGAGTTCTGGTTTGAAGTAACTTTTTTTCTGTATACCCATTCGACTTGTTTCAAATCAATAGGCTTTGAAAGCTGCATTACCTTGAAAATATATCTTTTAGTAATGCAGAGACCAGAATAACCAAGGACTGTGTTATTTATAATTTCATCTGAATATGTGCTAAGCTCTTCACAGAAAAGAAAATCTCTCTTATCCTTCAATAAAAGCCCTGTTAATACACCCATTATCACAGTGTCAGCCACTAACAAAACCGATAAGATATATAATAAATAGTTTTTAGTTATAAGCTGTGCAATAATAGCTCCGACTGAAAGAATTGCACTTACAATTATACCAATCTTCACGCTTTTTAATTCTTTGCCAGAAACCATTTCCCAAGCCATTTCGCCATTTGACTGCTCCATGATTTACCTCCCCATTATGCGATTTCTGTGTCATTTTATGTAGTTATACGACCTTATAATTGTAACATGAAGAGGCATAGTATTCTAGATATATTTTTGGTAAGAAATTTATTGATTTTTTGAGGATTACCCCATATAGTAAATGTAGCGATTGAATATATGAGGTTTTTATGGTTATGGACAAGATTGAGACCTATTACAATAAATTTAATGAAGAAAAAAGATTAAATTCAAGACATGGACAGATTGAATATCGTATCACAATGAAATATATTCATGATTATCTCGCTTTAAGGATGGAGGAGCTACAGGTTGATAATCGTGAAGAAATTAAGATTCTCGATATAGGTGCGGGAACCGGACGTTACAGTGTGGCACTCTGTGAGGAAGGGTATGATGTGACAGCGGTGGAGCTTGTGAAGCATAATCTTGGAATTTTAAAACAGAAGAATGCCAAGGTTCGCGCCATGCAGGGAAATGCATTGAATTTGAAAAAATTATCTGATAATACATATGATTTGACACTGCTATTTGGACCAATGTATCATTTGATGACAAAAGAGGAGAAGGTTCAGGCACTTTCCGAGGCTAAACGGGTAACGAAGTCAGGTGGCATTATCATGGTGGCATACGTGATGAATGAGTATGCGGTTGTGGTATATGGAATTCAGGAGAATCATATTAAAGAGAGTGTGGAAGGCGGGCTGCTTGATGAAGCATATCATACAGTTCCGGGAGAAGAAAGCCTTTATTCATTTGAAAGAATTGAGGATATAGAGGAATACAACGAAGAGGTTCAACTGACTAGAGAGAAGATATTATCACCGGATGGACCGGCTAATTATATACGTCCGTTTGTTAATCAACTTAGTGAGGAAAGCTACGAGCTTTTTGTGGAATATCAGCTTAAGGTATGTGAACGTCCGGATTTGATTGGCGCAGGGGCGCATACAGTGGATATACTTCGCAAGCCATAAGAATAAATTCGTATGGAGATACATTAGCATTTTACAAGGAGAACAGATAATGGAACAGGGAAGCTTACCGGAGCGTTATTTGATGCGCTCGGTGATTAAACATATTCGGAAATTAAATCCTAAGATTGAGGTATCGGCAGCAGTTGGAAATGATTATGCAAGCTTAAATGTCATTGTAAGTGCGGATGGAATTGGAGATACACCTTGGATTGCATGGACAAAGGCACTCAATAATTTTGCGTGCTCAGGCGGAAATGCGGAGGGGGCTCGTATCACTATGCTTTTGCCGAAGAATGTAAAGGAATCATGGATTAAGAGTTATATGGCAGATTTCAATGCATTTGCGGAGTCAAAAGGAATACAGATATTAGGTGGACATACGCAGGTATCTTCTGCATTTGAAAGGACACAGTTTTTGATTACAATGCTTGGACAGGCTGGGACGTATCGCGCTGACAAAAAGAAAATAAAGTCTGGATATGAAATCGTGATGACAGGTCAGGCTGGACTTATGGGTGCAGATGAGATACTTAAGCATAAGAGAGAGGCGCTTAATACACGTTTTTCAAATTCTTATCTCGACATGGCATGTGTTAAGGAGAGTGCTTATAGCATTTGGGATGTGGCACAAAATGTTGCAGCTTCTGACTGTGACATCTGTTATATGCACGATGGTTCGAATGGTGGTGTCTATGGTGCTCTATGGCAGATGGGTGTCTGGATGGATAAAGGTTTTGAGGTGCAGCATGTGGATATTCCAATCCGTCAGGAGACAATTGAAATTTGTGAGTTTTTCAACATTAATCCGTATCTTCTGGACGCTACCGGATGTTTATTTGTGGTAACCAGGGATGGAAAAAGATTGGTGGATTATTTGGGACAGAATGGAATAGAGGCTGCTGTTATCGGTGTGGTTACAGAGAAAAAAGAGAAGATGATTGCCATAAATGAACTAGAGCACAGGTGTCTTTCTCCGGTAAATGGGGATGAGATTAATAAGGTGTTGTAAGACGTGAAAATCCGGCTTGCAAAAATAAATCTGTACCATAATTACTATAATAACAGCCATAATAATATCAACAACTATAACATATAGAAATGTATGTAAAAGACTTCCTGTTTTATCGGCCTCTTGAACAGACATTGCCTTTGCTCCATTGGTATAAACATCTATGGATTCACCCATTTTATATTCATAGCTGGTCTCCTGTTCTTAAATTGGTTATTGCAGTTAGCAGAAGGATTGAGTGGTCAATTGGGCATTTCTATTCCGTTGTCTATAAATGAATCTTTCATACAATTAATAATCCAATTATCAACAAAATCTTCAAATGTGGCTGGCTCTATACCATTTACATGGTCTCCGTAATAAAAATTCCCTTTACCGTCAGTAAGTAATAGTGAACCATCCCCTATATATTCACCAATCGCATAATATCCCACAAATTCATCCGGTACAGTAAGCTTTGTTGCCTGTTCTAAGGGATAAACGACTGAGCTCCCACTGTTGAATCCATTTACCAGCATAAGGAAATTTTTGTAGGACTTTGGAAGTGTTGCATCGTTTGCCGATTCCCACTCATTTACCTTTTCGCTTTTTATACCTTTTGGAAATTTAAAGGTATCGATTCCGTTATCTTCAAGAGCATCTGCCAACAAACAAATTATATCAAATCTGGATTTCATAGGATTATTACTTTGAGCGTTTATCTCTGTTTCACTTGTGTTCCTCTGCTTGTTTGGATATTCTGCTTGCAGGTTTCCGATTAAACGTTGTAAATGTATTTTTTGCTCTTTTAAGTCCGATCCAAAATCATGCTTTGGTATATACATTTCCATGGAAGTCCAACCCAATTGTGTCTTTGCACCAAAAGATAACTTAATACCACCAAAAGCCTTTTTTACTAGCAGATTTTTCATATCACACAAATTCATTTCATAATATGTATAAAATTGTCCATATAAATCAAATATTGCAACCAACAATCTGTCATCTGTAGTAGTTGTAACAAATGCCTTACATTGAGAGGAGCGATGAGCTCCGTGTCCCGGCAAAAAAGATATTTTCTTTCCCATCGGCTCATTCATTTCTGCCAGGCATTCATCCTTGTTAGTTATTTCACCAAAGCCAAGAATATCTTGAAATGTTTTCTTATAGGTTGCGACTTGAAATGGATTTTTACATGTACCCATATTTAGTTGTCTCCTTTTTTTGTTATGCTGATTCACGATTAGAGTTACCATCGATATTCACAGGTGTGACGTCCTCTGTTATGGCGTTCAACCATTACATTTGTTAGTAGCAACTGGAATATGTAGTTATTTTTTATACTCAAAATTATAACATAGTATGACAGTTGATGCCAACTGTTTTCCATGATAATCATTCCCCTGGATACCATATAGATATTCAGATATAGCCATTATTCTGTCCTACTTTTCAAACCTCACGCATAGACTGTACAAACAAGCAGTATGAGGTTTCATAGTGAGAGATTATATAGAACAGCGTGCATTGGAGATTGGGGAATATATAGTGGAGGAGGGAGCAACAGTAAGACAGGCTGCGAAAAAATTTGGTATATCGAAATCTACCGTACATAAAGATGTGACGGAGAGATTGGAGCAGGTCAATGCAAGTCTTGCAAGAGATGCCAGAAAGGTGCTTGATATAAACAAGTCGGAGAGGCATATAAGGGGCGGACAGGCGACTAAGGCGAAATATGCACACTAACTTAATTTATCATGTATCGAGTGAATAAAAAGGGCACTTGATTTCTCAAATGCCCCAGTGTATAATCTACTTAGAAAGGTAATCGGATGTGAGTCCGATTTGCCCTCAGTAAAGTTAAACTATAAAGAATAGCATCCTCAACTTTGGACGGTCTGGGATGCTATTTCTTTTCTGCCATGCTTCACCTTACAGTAAATATTAAGTACTTATTTGATTTTTCCCAATCCTGCATTAGCTTAAATATATTGCAAAAGCTTAGGAAAACGTGTATAATGCATTGGGTTAGATAAAACTAACCTAAATAATGTTACATAAATCATTACAAAGACATGGAAAATAAAATGCGGGAGGAGAATGATATGAATACATATGTTGCCTTTGGAATAATTGGAATTATCAGTAATTTAATGGCTGCGTTTGCCGATGTGCCGCTTATCAAGCCGGGCAAGGCTGACGGAAATCAGAAGATAACTTTAAACGGAGTCCAGCCATGGTGGGCAGAGGTTCCAGCTGGAAGATTCAAGGTGTCGTTCTGGCTATCGTTTTTGGGACAGCCGGGAGCTTACGTTACGTTGTGGCTTCTTGCAGACCTGATTTCTAAACAAAATGAACCGCTGGCACTGGCATTGAAAATCAATACATTTATCAGTTGTTATACAGGTCTTTTGAGTCATTTGTATTTCTGTCTGAAACCGCTTTTATATCAGAAGCTGAGTCAGAAATTGTCAGATGACGAAAGCGATGAAATAATGAAGGCTATTAATCCGGTTGCGAATATACCTATGTTGATTGGTGGACTTACACTTTGGTTTGGCGGAACAATTATCGTGGCAATTGCTATTTTGACGGGAGCACTTGAGGTTTCAAAGTGGTGTTTGCTTTTAAATCCACTTGTAGCAGTAATTGTTTTGATGACTTTGAAGAAATGTAAGGTTAAGGTTATCGGAGCACTTGGTGTTGGTTATATGCTGTTATCAGTTTTGCTTATTATTGCAGGTATGTAATTTGTGCGGCTCTGTCATACATAGACAATTATAACAATAAAAAGAAATAAGCATCCCAACTGCCCAAAGTGAAGATGCTTATTTCTTTTAGTATATATAACTGAGGGCAAATCGGATTACATCCGATTACCTTTTTAAGTAGATTATATACTAGGGTACTTGATTATTCAAGTGCCCTTTTTAAATGTTCGAGTTACTTTATTTTTAATTCAATAAAAATCAAAATTATCGGAGGAGTTTGCTAAGGCAAGAATAGTTCGTGCAAACAATATGAATTAATTGTATAAATTAGGGCACTAAGGGAACTATAGGGAAAGATTTAAAATACAATTACAAATAAAAATATGAGAAAAAAACTCAAATAACCGTTGATAAAAATAAAAAACGGGGTATAATAATTATAGAATGGAGGGAAAAAGTATGTTGTGTCAATTTACAGTTAAAAACTTTAAAAGCATAAGAGATGAGGTAACCTTTGATATGCAGGCTACAGCTATTTCAGAGCATGAAGATAGAATTATTTCAGATAAAGATGGAGAAACATATTTGCCAGTGTCTGCAATTTACGGACCAAATGGTGGTGGAAAGTCAAATGTCTTGGAGGCTTTACACATATTAGTTGCCAAAATATTAAGACCATTGTATATAACTGAGGACAATGAGAATAGGGCATTTCTACAGAGAAGAATTATAGTAGAACCATTTGCCTTTTCTGAATGCAAAAATGAACCGACAGAAATGGAATTGTTTTTCAGGACATCATTGGCTGAATATCGATATATTCTTCATATCAAGAAGGATGTAATTGTATATGAAAGCTTAGATCGTGTGAAATTTGAAACTGGAAGACGTTCAGCGTTATATGTGAGAAAATATAATGAATTAATTCTAAAGGGAGCTTTTGCAAGGTTGCAGGTAAGTGAAGGGTTGTCAGAGACATTGACATTGCTTTCTTATCTGGGTATCACATATAAGAAAAATGCAGTGGTAAAAGATGTGCTGGGTTGGTTTGAATCAGGTGTTAAATTTCTGAATTACGGAAATCCAATTCAAGAACTCAAGATGGCAGTTTCTTCTTCTGAAGCTATAAAGAGTTTGACGCTTCAAATGATTCAGGAGATGGATTTGGATATTGTAGATTTCAGGGTAGAAGAAAAGGAAAATGATATTATCGAGATATACACAAAGCATAATGTTAGTGGACTAGAAACGGAACTGGAATTATCAGACGAATCAAGCGGAACACAGAAGATTTTTGGTCTGCTTCCGTTTATTGCTGCAAGCTTGCTTATGGGAACGGCACTTGTGGTAGATGAACTTGACGCAAAGATTCATCCAGTATTGTTAAAACATATCATAATGATGTTTAATGATATGAACATCAATAAGCACAAAGCACAGTTGATATTTACATCCCATGATTTATCTACAATGAATAGTGAGGTATTTCGTAGAGATGAAATCTGGTTTGTGGCAAAGGGAAAGGAAGAAAATTCCAAGTTGTATTCGTTAGTTGAATTTAAGAATGAAAAGGGTGAATCAGTCAGAAAGGACGCAAAGTTTGATAAGCAGTATCTTGAGGGTAAGTATGGTGCTGATCCATACCTCAGAAGGATTGTAGATTGGGGGAAGGTCAATGCCTAAAAAAGCAGGAATGGAGAAATGGAAGAAAAAACGTTGCCAAGAACACTTGGAGATGAAGCAGTATAGATATTATATCTTCTGCGAAGGACAACAGACGGAGCCACAGTATTTTGCGGGATTCAAGAGAAAGATAGAGGAAAATCCTATCTATAAAGATATGGTATTAATAGAAATTGAGCCCTGTCAGGCTGAAACAATGCGTGTGATTGGAATGGCAGAGGAATATGTCCGGAAAAACGAGCTGAAGAAGGGGCAAATTTGGTGTGTGTATGATAAGGACAGTTTTCCTGCCGAACGTTTCAATGGAGTAGTGGAACGTGCGGAGAAATTAAATAAAGAAAATCCGGAACTACAATATCATTGTGCATGGAGTAATGAGTGTATTGAATTCTGGTTTTTGCTGCACTTTAATTACTATACTTCTAATAACCATAGAACGGAATATATTTCGTTTTTAAATGATAGGTTTAAAGAGTTGAAAATTGGAAAGTATCAGAAGAATATGCAGAATATTTTTGATGTTCTTCTGAAACAGGGTAATCCGAAACTGGCGATTCGATATGCAAAGAGGATTATAAAGGACGGAGAAGGAAAAACACCAACCGATATTGCACCGGGGACAAAGGTGTACGAGTTGGTGGAGGAATTGGCAAAGTATTTGCCAGAGGGGGTTAGAAATCTATTTTTGTAATATTTCTTTTAGTATAAATAACTGAGGTCAAATGGAACCACATCCATAATCTCCCCCTTGATTAAACCACCCCAATGTTATAAAATATCAATTAAGTATGTTTAGATAGGAGATTTACCTATGGCACAGACAATATTGTTATATAGCGTTCCTGCCGAGCTGCACAGGGAGATAACGAAAATATGTAACGGACTGGGTATAGATACAAAGAAAATTGCCAAAAAGCGATTTCTTCAGCCGATAGGCTGTCATGCCGGTTTGCCGGGCTTTGAGCAGACTGCTGCATGGTATGAGGGACAGGATTTGCCATCCCCTATGATTATATTTTCGGGACTTTCTGATACAATGCTTGATAAATATCTGTATGAGTACAGAAAGTCAGGATTACCAGAGATAAAGTATCGTGCTATAGTTACGAAACACAATATACATTGGACTGTGCTTGATCTGTATCAGGAGCTTGTGCAGGAGAGAGAAAGCTTTGAGACTGCCGGAAGATAGGCAGTTATATTATTTGAGGTGAAAAGAAAAATGAGATTTATACATATAGCGGACGTACATATCGGTGTTAAGCCTGACCGTGGACGTGTCTGGAGTGATGCCCGCGCAGAGGAGATATGGGAGAGCTTTGTTGATATAGTTAATACATGTGAGAGAGAAAAGATAGATTTGCTGCTTATTGCGGGTGATTTGTTCCACAGTACACCGACAATTCAGCAGTTAAAGAGCGTTGATTACCAGTTGAGAAAGCTTACAGTTACCAAAACTGTTATAATAGCCGGAAATCATGACTATATAGAAGAAAATTCGCCTTGGGAGCAGTATCAGTTTGAGTCTGATACTGTTCTTATGCCGCGTGACAGTGCAGCCCATGCATATATAGAGGATTTGAATGTATGCATTACAGGATATAGCTATGGAAGAGAGCAGTACACAGAGAGAGTTTTGGAGAGACTTCGTCCTGGACGTGAGGGCGCATATAACATAATGCTCGGACATGGTGGTGACAGGACACATATGCCATTTTCAAAGGAGCACCTGGCAAGGCTTGGATTTGACTACATTGCACTTGGACATATTCACAAGCCGGCACATATTCTTAAGAATAAGATGGCATTTTCGGGTTCGCTTGAACCGATAGATTACACAGAGACCGGAAGGAGAGGATATATTCTTGGCGAGGTGGCTGAGGACGGGGTTACCCGTATCAGATGGATTCCACACAATGTAAGAAGCTATGTGAATATGTCCATAGAGCTTTCACCTGATTACAGCAATGCGGAGATTTCCGATATCGTGGAGCAGGAGATTTGCAGGGTAGGAAAGCAGAATATATACAGAATTCTCCTCAAAGGAAGTGTTGCCAGCGACCTTGAGGTTAATTTAAGCGGACTGACAAGACGTTATAATATTAATGAAATCATTGACCATACAGAGACCGAGTACGATATCAATGACCTGATATCCGGAAATGAAAATAATCTGCTTGGTAGATATATAAGGGCATTGTCCGAAGAGGATAGTACCGAGGATGAGGAAATTAGAAGCAAGGCACTTAAGTATGGTGTTGAGGCTTTGCTTATGGCTGGAGATAGATAAATGTATTTTAATAAATTATTGGTTAAGAATTTTGGAAAATTCAATAACAGAGAGATTGAGCTGAAAAAGGGACTTAATCTCATTTACGGAGAGAATGAGTCAGGCAAGACCACAATCAAGGAATTTATAGTCGGTATGCTGTATGGCATAGATAAATCGCGTGGTCTTGGAGCAAGACTGGATAATTATGAGCTTAGAAAACCTCTGGATGGACGCGGTTATGCGGGCAAAGCATATATCCAGTACAATGGCAGAAATCATCTCATAGAGAGAAGCTTTTTGAGATACAACAAAAAGACAACTGTTATGGATATACAGTCTGGACGAGAGATTAAGCTTAGGGATAAGAACTCTCTTCACGGAACAATGTTTGACATTGATAAGAATACATATGTAAATACACTTTGCATAGGGGAGCATGGTGCTGCGCCGGGAAAGGAGCTTGCTAATAAGCTTGGCAATTATCTTGGCAATCTCTCAACAACCGGTTCCGCAGATATTGATAAGACATATGCTATAGAGCATTTGAAGGAAGAACGTCGAAAATACGATACCAGACCTGTTCAGAGACAGCTTGATGATATATCCGAGGAGCTCTCTTTGTATGAAGGTGTGGAGGACGATATCGCAAATGTTCGTGGACAGATTGCTGATTTGGAGCAGGAATTTGCCATGGAGGTCGCCAGAAGAAAGAGAGAGGCGAGAAGGCTTATTGAGACAGAGAAAAACCTCAAGTTCGATGAAGATGAGGAGGACGAGCAGCCGGAAGAAACAGCCAGCGGTTCAGGCAAAACAGAGATAACAGAAGAAGCCACCAACAGTTCAGGCAAAACAGAGATAACAGAGGAAGCATCCAATAGTTCAGACCAAACAGAGATAACAGAAGAAACCGCCGATAGTCCAGATAAGACAGAAGCAGCAGAAAAAGTAACAGATAATACAGATAACCAAGATAATTCAGCGGCAGCAGAGGATGAGGAAAAAACAGAGAAGGAATCAGCTGCTAAAAAGCTTAGCAAGGTGTTTGCCAAGAAGGAAGAGAGAGTTTTCCTTGATTCAGATTTGTGGGAAGACACTAAGGTTGAGAAGCCTCTCACTGAAAGATTGTGGTTTATAATTCTCACAGGTATATTTGTAATTGCGGTAATTGCAGCTATGGTTTACATTCTCCCGTTTGAGAAGGGTGTAAGACAGTTGTTTATTGTGTGTACAGCATTGTTTGTTATAGTTACTATAGTTGAGGGACTGTATGCCAAGGGTGTATTTGATGGTGATGTAAACACACCTTCTGAGGAAGAGTTCAGAGAGATGATATACCGTCTTGAGAGAAAGACAGAATCATATGAGGATGTCGAGATAGATATGTCATTTGCGGGCGAGTATGCAGACAGAAAGGCAGAGCTTCGTGTGGTTGAGAAGGAGCTGCTTGACAAGAAGATGAGAAAGCAGGAGCTCACAGAGGAATTTTCGGTGCTATCTAAGAAACGTGACAGCATTGAGAGAGAGGTTCACGCAATCAACCTCGCAATCAATACAATAAATGAGGTATCAGCTGAGATACATGGAGACCTTGGTTACCTCATAAATGACAATATATCGGATATAGTATCTAAGATTACGAATGGCAAGTATCAGGATGTTTACCTTGACGAGAATCTCCATGTCATGGTTCGCGATAATGACAATTTTGTAGGAATAGAGTACCTGAGTGCCGGAACAATGGAACAGATATATCTTGCAGTAAGACTTTCTGTTGCAAGACTTTTGTGCCGTGACAAGATGCCGCTTATAATAGATGATATATTTGCCAATTATGATGAGCCAAGACTTATCAATACATTAGATTGCCTTAAGACTATAGATACAGAGCAGATAATACTTATGACATCTAATCCACATATCGGGGATATGTTAGATGACCTTGATATGGATTATAATTACGTTGAATTGTAAGGATAATAATGTAGTGGACGATAACAGAAGAGATAAAGAAATGGATATGCTGAATGGTGGTATTGCGGGCAAGCTGATTGTCTTTGCACTTCCGGTTGCGTGCAGCAGTATTTTACAGCAGCTATTTAATTCGGCAGATGTGGCTGTAGTTGGAAGATTTGCGGGAGATAATGCACTTGCAGCAGTTGGAAGCTGCGTTGCATTGGTAGGCATTTTTGTCAATCTCATAGTTGGTCTTTCCGTTGGACCAAACGCAGTATTAGCCAATCTTATAGGTCAGCATGACAGAGATAAAATTAATTCAATAATGCATACTATATTGACCTTCGGCTTGTTACTTGGAATTGGGCTGATGGGAGTAGGAATGGGCTTGGCAAGGATAATTCTTGAGATATCTGGAACACCTGATAGCGTTATGTCTGAGGCTTTGCTATACATAAGGATATACTTTATAAGTATTCCATTTATGATGATATGCAACTTTGGCTCAGCAGTGTTAAGGAGCTTTGGAGATACCAAAAGACCTATGTATTACCTGATTATATCGGGTGTAGTGAATGTAATACTCAATCTGATACTCGTTATATGCTTTAAGCTTGGTGTGGCAGGAGTTGCGATAGCTACGGTTATATCCAATATAATAAGTGCCGCATTAGTAATCATATACCTGTATAGAAGAGATGATGAGTTTCAGTTCAGAATAAACAGGATGAGAATTGAGGGTGATGGCCTTAAGAAGGTTCTTGCAATCGGAATACCTGCGGGCATTCAGGGAGCTATATTCTCCATATCGAATGTATTTATTCAGAGTGGAATTAATTCATTCGGGGAAAATGCTATTGCGGGCTCATCACTTGCCCTGAATTTTGAATATTTTACATATGATATCGCAAATGCATTTGCACAGGCAGCAGTAACCTTCACCAGCCAGAACTATGGTGCTGGCAATCTGAAAAGGTGCAAAAAGATATTTTGGCTGTGCATGTTATTTGGAATTGGATTTACGGAGATACTCAGTATAGTATTTATGATATGGGATGATTTCTTTGTAAGTATATACACTACCAGCAGTGCGGTGGCAGTATATGGTCTTATAAGAATGCACCATGTATGTTCGTTGGAGGGACTTACAGCAACATATGAGGTTGAGAGTGCCGCATTGAGAGGCATGGGTAAATCTCTTGAACCATCCATAATAACAGTGCTTGGAACAGTTGTATTCAGAATGATATGGATGGTAACAATATTTAAGTGGATTCCAACCTACGATATGCTTATGAATGTGTATATTGCTTCATGGATATTTACGGGTGGTGCAATATTTGTAGTATATATAAGGCATATGAGAATGCTGGAGAAAAAAATAATGTCACACTGAGTTGCTCAGTGTGGCATTATTTTTTCGTGTAATCTTTCCTCGACCTCTTCCTTAAGCTCTGGATGTTCTTCAACTTCTTCCTTTATAAACATTATCAGGAAGCTTACAAATAAAAGACCGCATGAAAACCATATTGTACGCATACCTGATATCGGTATAAAGTATTCTCCAAGTCCTGCACCAAACGCAAACATAATAATTATGCTTATGTAGCAGAGAGATTTGTAGAGGATATTCTTGTCGTGTGTTTTCTTGTAGGCACATAATGATTCCATGCCGCTTCTTATATTTCCAATACACATTGTACTTGCAAATGCGTAGCCGTTAACCTTTCGGAAGGTCTGTACCTGCATTGCACATGAAAATGAGACCATGGCATTGGCTATAAGATTCCATTTTGTAGGCAGGAAGCCAACCACAAATAACAGTAATATCTCAATTATAAGAATTAGCTGTCTCCAATGGATTTTCTGTATTTTCTGATATTTCATACGGATTGACTCCGCAACAATAACTCCAAGTGCAAAAAATAACAGGGGGACAAGATAGTGTATAGCAAGATGCCAGTTGCGTTCTACAACACATTTGCTTAGGAGAACTATATTTCCGGTCTGGGCATTTGCGAATACTTTACCTCTGAATACATAAGTGTATGCATCCTGTAGGCCTCCTGATACTGACAGAAAGGCTGCTGTGAGCAGGGATTCAGACATTTGTTTGTGAGATGTTCGTTTCATTTATGACTCCTCCCTTGTAAAATATAATGTATTTTAATACTTTTGTTTACATTTTCCAAATCCAACTTTATACTATACATCAAAACAAGCTAAAAATATATACCTTAAATGTAAGAAATATAAAATACATTTTGAAATTTTAGAATATAAAAATCTACTCAGGAAGGAGCAGGAAATGACACTACAGCAATTAAGATATGTTATAACGGTTGCGGAGACGGGAACTATTACGGAAGCTGCAAACAGGCTGTATATATCGCAGCCAAGCTTAACGAATTCTATACATGAGCTTGAAAAGGAAATGAATATTGTCATTTTTAACAGAACTAATAAGGGAATAATCATATCCAAGGAGGGAGAGGATTTTTTAGGCTATGCGAGACAGATATTAGAGCAGGCAAATATATTAGAGGAGAGATATAAAGGAAATCAGGGCTGGAAGAAGCAGTTTTGCGTGTCGACACAGCACTATTCATTTGCGGTTAATGCTTTTGTTGACCTGATAAAGGAATATGGGCAGGACGAGTATGATTTCAGCCTTAGAGAGACACAGACATACGAGATAATAGAGGATGTGGCAAAAATGCGCAGTGAGATAGGCATCCTTTTTATGAATGATTTTAATGAGGCAGTTATTAACAAGCTGTTAAAGACACATGATTTAGAGTTTAAGCAGTTGTTTGTTGCAAGCCCTCATGTCTTTATCAGCAGAAAGCATCCCCTTGCAGGAAAAGAGATTATTACCAATGAAGAGCTACAGGCATATCCTTACCTTTCCTTTGAACAGGGGGAACATAATTCATTTTATTTTTCTGAGGAAATTTTCTCGGAGATGGAGAGAAAGAAAAACATTCGTGTAAGGGACAGGGCTACACTATTTAACCTTCTGATTGGGTTGAACGGATATACTGTATGCAGTGGTGTCATCGATAAGAAGCTTAATGGTAAGGATATAATAGCAGTTCCGTTAGCGGAGGAGAGCAGTATGAGGATTGGCTACATTATGCACAGAAAATGTGTTTTGAGCAGGCTTGGAACTTCATATTTAAGTGCGTTGGAAAAATATCTGAGATAAAAGAGCTGTCGTTTTAGCGATTTAAAACCGTTAAAGCGACAGCTTTATTTTATGTGACAGTTAATATATAAGCAATAAACTAATCAACCTTAGGAGCCTGATAGTTTGCTGAAATAGTTCCGAACTCCTTGTACTCCTGAATACGAGCCTGAATACGCTCAGACTGGTCAAGCAGGTTGCTTATTGATGCATTGTGATTTAAGTGGTCGATAAGAGTAGCGATATACTTGCTCAAATCTGCTGAACCATACCATGTTCTCTCAAATAATTCAGGCATCTGGTAAGTAAGGTTAGTGGTGATAACCTTCTCGATTATGCCATCCTCGTAAGCCTTATCAAATATCTCAAGACCGCTAGTGAATAAGCCGAATGTAGCAAGTGCATATACACGTCTTGCCTTTCTCTCCTTTAACTGTCTTGCAACATCAAGCATGCTCTCACCTGATGCAATCATATCATCAATGACGATAACGTCCTTGCCCTCTACTGAGTCACCGAGGAACTCATGTGCAACGATAGGGTTCTTGCCATTTACGACTGTTGTGTAATCTCTTCTCTTGTAGAACATACCTACATCTACACCGAGATGGTTTGCAAAGTAGATAGCTCTGTTCATAGCGCCCTCATCAGGGCTTATTACCATCATGTGATCCTTGTCAAGCTCAAGGTCAGGTGTTGTGCGAAGAAGAGTTTTGATGAACTGATATGTTGGCATTATGTTCTCAAAGCCATGGAGTGGAATAGCGTTCTGTACTCTTGGATCATGAGCATCAAAGGTGATTATATTGTCAACACCCATAGCTACAAGCTCCTGTAAAGCAAGTGCGCAGTCAAGTGACTCGCGGCTGTTTCTCTTGTGCTGGCGGCTCTCATACAAAAATGGCATGATAACTGTTAAACGGTTTGACTTACCGCCTATAGCAGCGATAACACGCTTAAGGTCTGAGTAGTGGTCGTCAGGTGACATCATATTAGGACGTCCGCATACGTTGTACTCAATGCTGTGGTTTACAACATCAACTAAAAGATACAAATCAGTACCTCTTACTGATTCTGAGAGAGTACCCTTTGCCTCACCTGAACCAAAACGTGGACATTTGGATTTTAAGATGTAAGATGGCTTTTCATATCCTGTAAATGTTATGCTGTCCTTATGCTCATTGTGGCGCTCAGCTCTCCACTTTGCGATATAGCTGTCAACTTTCTCCCCAAGTGGCATACAACTCTGCAAAGGGATGATACCTAATTTACCGACAGGTACATTAATAAGGTTACTTGAATCTGGCATGACTTTTCCTCCATAATCTGCAATGCATATTTGTGATACGTTACTTTATAATTAAGCGATTGTATGTATGCTAGGTTGCATCGTAAATCGCCTTTTTACGTTTCTGATATCTTATATTATCACCGTAGATATTAAATACGGTGTAATCAGCAATGATTCTGGACATGATTCGCTCAGAATAACGATCTCTAAGCTGCTTCATGGATAAATTAGTGGATATCAGGGTTGATAAACCAATAATTTTTCTCTGGTTAATTATCTCAAATAACTGCGAAAGCACAAAGTTGTTAGTTAATTCTGTTCCTAAATCATCAATTACCAACAATTCGCTATTATATATGTAATTGTACAATTCTTCAAGCTCTGTTTTTCGATTCATGAGATATTCTGCAAGAATACCCTCAAATAATTCGTTGGCGGACAGGTAAAGCACTGAATGTCCGTTGTCTAAAAGCTCCTTTGCAATACAGTTGGTGAGGAACGTTTTTCCAAGTCCGGTCTCACCGTAGATAAGTATATTGCCGCGTTCCTTTCCCTGTGTGTCAAAGTCCTTTATAAACTGCTTTGAGGTATCAAGGATATTAGTTATATTCTCGTAAGGAGAATACGCTTTGCCGGCATAAGCTTCCTTTCCGTAGAAGTCTAATGAGAAGGTGTTGAAATTTTCCTTCATCAGAACATTCTTCAGATTGGATTGCAGGTATAGTGAATCGATAATCTGCGATATAAAACATTCACATCTCTGCCCGTTTACATAGCCTGTGTCCTGACATTTATTACAATTATATATTGGTTTAAGATAATCTGTTGGATAACCGTTTGCAGCAAGAAGCGATTCCTTCTCAGCGGAGAGGAGGCGGTTGTCAGATTGGATTTTCTGAGCCTCTTCCCTGTCATCCTTAGTACCGCTGATATTAAGTCGCGCTGCACGAAGATAGGATGCACGCATCTTGGAATCAATCTCTTCAATGCGTGGTATCTTATCATATATTTCAGAAGTTCTGTCCTGCAAGAGACGCTTGTTGCGCAGACGAGTCTGCTCATAGCCATGCAGGATATTATCTATACTAAGAGTGTTGTACATCATTTGTTATTTACCTCTTTAAGGAGCAAATTCTCCATCTCGTCTAATTCATCATCCATCTTGGCCTGGCTAAAGTTGTTGATACTGCTTACATTGCCAGTTCCCTTGTAATTCTTAGTATTCTTATTGTTCATAGAAGCCTTTGCGGCAAAATCCTTATCAAGCTTCTGTATATCAGATATGGTCTTTACGTTATTCTTGTGCCAGTTCTCCAAAATGCCATTGATGTATGCAAAGTTAGCTGAGTTAGGCTTTGAGAGAACTGCTCTGTCGCATGCTAAGGCTATTATCTCATTTGGAAAGCCGAAGTCCTTGCTCCATGTATCAATGTAAGCCATCTCGATACTTGTAGGGTGAGCTCTTCTTATTCCGAGCGCCTTAAATACAATCCTTGCAATCTCTGTGGCTGTGCTTGACTGTTCCTTTGCCTGCTGTCTGGTCTTTATACCATCCTTATACCATGCGATGGCAACAGCCTCCATGTAGCGGCAGCTCTTTTTGTTCATGGTTGTACAATATTCGATAAGGTATTCAAATAAATCAACATTGAACTTGAGAGTGTCATATATGTAAATAAGTGACTCTGTATCTCTTACTGAGAGAGTTTTGCCAAAGTATGTTTCAATCTGGTACACGATATCTTCAAAATCCTGATCAGCATTATAGGAATCTATCATCTCAGATGTGTATTTCGGCTTAGCCGGTGCTGTGAGCTCGGAGGATGCTGTTTCCTTTACTGGCTGGTGGGCTTTGAACTCGTGTACGTTATTCCTAGGTCTTGCTTCCTGCTGCGTGTCCTCATCAACAGAGGTTGTGAGAATTGAGATAGCGTCGGTTTCAGGCTTTAACAAAGCATCAGGTGGTGTGAGAGGAAGAAGTACTATTCCATTTAATCTGCCTCTGCCATCATAATTAAGTTTAACTATATCCTTGGAAATCCAATACTTGATTGCTCTGCATATATCATTCTCAGTCAGGTTGAAATGGTCTGCAATATCTGCCACGGTAATTGCCTGATTGCTGCTCATAAGGCGAACCAGATACAGGTACACCTTTACGAACTCTCCATTTGCTTCCGTCATGTAATAATCGATAAAGAAGTTTGAAATAGAGGAGTATGTCTCACTATTTTCAGTTGAAATTGTTATCGTTTTCATATATAACCCCGTCCCCTTTTTTGCTAATGCAAAATGAATTATAACATAGCTTTTTTAAATTTCAACCGAACATCTTTTCTATTCCCCCAAATGCGAAAAATGTGGAAAATGTTGATAATGTGGATAGTTGGTTTTCATAATTTCTGGTAATTAATGTATGTGTGTGTTTGTGCGAAAATTTATAAAACTTATGTAAACAAAAATAATAAGAGCTATCACACCATTTTATGGTGGAT
>CAVELH010000009.1:26181-28858 GCA_963616385.1 bacterium
GTGGATAATGTGGATAACTATTTTTTTAGGAGGTTTTCTCCTATCGTATCAACGTTTCCGGCACCCATAGTTATCAACAAATCATTTTTTTTGCAATTTTTTTCTACATAATTCTCTATCGAGTCAAAATCACCGAGATATACAGCGTGTCCACCCAGGGAATTAATCTTTGCTTCCAAATCCTTAGATGAAACCTTTCCTGTATCTTTTTCTCTGGCTGCATATATGTCAGCTAAGATTACATGGTCACATACTGATAAAGCCTTGGCGAACCTGTCAAGAAGAGCGTAGGTTCTGGTGTAGGTGTGTGGCTGGAATATACACCACAGCTCGTTGTGAGGTGTGTTTTTGGCAGCCTGTAAGGTGGCAGATATCTCTGTTGGATGATGTGCATAATCATCAAGTATCATGACACCATTGTCGGTAGTTCCCTTATGCTCAAAACGTCTTTTTGCACTTGTGCAGGCAAAAAGCCCTGCCTTGATATACTTCATATCTATACCAAGGAACTCCGAAACAGCTATAGCTGAGAGTGAGTTTACAACATTGTGTACACCTGTGGAGTGAAGTGCTATGGTGTCCTTCTTTTCTCCATTTACAACAAGTGTGTATGTAGGATGGCCTTCGCTGTCGTATGTGATGTTTGTTGCAGAGTAGGTATTTCCCTCATTTAATCCAAATGTTACAATCTTGCTCTTTACGTTCTCAGTAATATGTGAGGTGCAGTCCATATCTCCGTTTATGACAAGTAAGCCATTAGCAGGTGTCTTTTCTGCAAATGTTTTAAATGATTCAATTATCTCATCTATTCCACTGAAGAAATCTAAGTGGTCCTCGTCAACATTAAGTATTATGCTTATGTATGGGTTAAGTGAGTGATAGCTGTTTGTGTACTCACAAGCCTCTGTTACGAAGTAATCTGTGTGACCAACTCTGATGTTTCCGCCTATCACATCAAGCATACCACCTATTGATATAGTAGGATCTGTATCTGCCTGAAGAAGTATGTGTGATAGCATAGAGGTTGTTGTTGTCTTTCCATGAGTTCCACTTACAGCGACGCCGTATTTGTAGTTGTCCATTATCTGACCTAGAAGCTGTGCTCTTGTAAGCACAGGAATTTCACGTCTTAAAACCTCTTTAAACTCAGGGTTATCAGGATGGATAGCTGCTGTGTAGACCACTACATCTATATCATCAGTAATATTGTCTGCAACCTGTCCTATATTAACCTTTGCACCCATACCACGAAGAATATCTAAGATATCGGACTCCTTCATATCAGAGCCAGATACGTTAAAGCCCTCCTTTAAAAGGATTTCAGCAAGTCCACTCATGCTGATTCCGCCTATACCCATGAAGTACACCCTGCATGGATTTTTAAAATCAACTTTATACATAATATATTCACCTTTCCCGTGTCCATATTGTTTACTACAGACTATCTGTTTGTCTGTAAAGTAGTATAGCACAATTCATTGACATTACAACAACTTTATGCGATTATTGTAGCAGTATGTCCTATGCCGTGACAGGTTAAAAACGGCAAAAATATAATTACGGGGATGAAGAAAAGTGGAGACAAAAGAGGAAAAACAAAACCTGACTAATCAGTATGATGTAGTTATAGTTGGAACAGGCGTTGCCGGTTTATTTGCGGCACTTTCCATATCACCTGATTACAGAATACTTATGATATCCAAGGATAAGATAGAAAACAGTGACTCCTATCTTGCACAGGGAGGAATCTGTACCTTGAAAGAGCCTTCTGACTTTGACAGCTTTTTGGAGGATACGTTAAGGGCAGGACGTTATGAGAATAAGGAAGAAACCGTCCGCGTCATGATAGAGAATTCTCCTATGATAATGAAGAGACTTATAGGGTATGGTGTGGAGTTTGACCACAAATCTGACGGAACCTTTGAATATACAAGAGAGGGAGCACATTCTACCTATAGAATATTACATCACAAGGATGTAACAGGAAAAGAGATAACAAACAAGCTTCTTAACGAGGTGAGAAAGAGAGAAAACATTACTCTTTGTGAGTACACCAGAATGTTAGATCTTATTATAGAGGGCAATGACTGCAAGGGTATTGTTATGGCATCTGACAATGGCGTGAGTGCAGTGTATGCAAGGAGAGTTATTCTTGCCACAGGAGGAATCGGTGGACTGTTTGCACATTCAACCAATTTCAGACATATAACAGGAGACAGCTTTGCACTTGCATTAAGACACCATATAGAGCTTGAGAACATTAATTATATTCAGATTCACCCGACTACATTCTATGAGGAAAATGCAAACCGTAAGTTCCTTATATCTGAGTCAGTAAGAGGTGAGGGAGCGATTCTTCTCAACAAGGACGGAGAGAGATTTGTGGACGAGCTCTTACCTAGAGATGTAGTTACCGAGGCGATAAGAAAGCAGATGGAGAAGGATGGCAGACCTTACGTTATGCTTTCTATTAAGCATATGCCTAAGGATGAGATTATCCGTAGATTTCCTAATATATACAGACATTGCTTAGAGGTTGGATATGACCTTAGCAAGGAGGATATTCCAGTAACTCCTGCACAGCATTATCTGATGGGCGGTATACTTGCTGACACATATGGAAGAACATCCATGCATAATCTTTTTGCTGTAGGTGAGACAGCCTGCAATGGTGTAC
>CAVELH010000010.1:0-7158 GCA_963616385.1 bacterium
GGAATATTTAATGCCTCAAGAAGCTTTCTTGAAACCTGCCATGATGCAATATCCTCATCCTCAATATCAAGACCTATATTATTAACCATTACATACTCTGTCTGGAACAAATTGCTGTCAGGCAGCTGCTCCTCACTTAAATTAAGTGAAGGTAAATGGTCTCCATATAAAACAAGCACATAATCTTCGCCATAGGCATTTAACTCATCTACAAGGTCACCAATCATCTTATCCATCTCATATATCTGATTCACATAATAATGGAACTGTGGTTCAATCTCTTTGTCTGTATATGTCAGCTGTATATGGTCCTCACATGAATCAGGCTCCGTAGGATAACGTCCATGTCCCTGAACACTGATGGTAAATACAAAATCCTGTCCGTCAGTATCACGGAGACACTTCATAATATCATTTATAAGGCTCTCATCCTTAGCCCAGCCTGTAGAGGTATACTGCACATCATACATATACTCAAGTGATATAAATGAATCAAATCCCATCTCATCATAGACATTCTGTCTGTCGTAAAATGAGCCCTTGTTATTGTGAATGGCATATGCTCCATAGCCCTGCTTCTTAAGAAGGCTGCACATACTCTCAACCGGTATCTTATTAACTGTAGTCTTATATGGATACTCTCCTGCTCCAAAAAATGACGACTTAAATCCAGTCAATACTTCAAACTCTGTATTTGCTGTACCTGCACCAAGTGCTGGAACAGTGAGATATCCTGATGGATATTCTTCCTTGAATTTGGTAAAGTTTGGCAAAGGATTCTCACTCATCTCAAGCCCTTCAACTTGATTTGGATCAAAGAAAGACTCCAGCTGAATTACAATTATGTTAGGCTTGTTCACTTTTCCGTAGGTATGAACATCGTCCAAATCATCCTTTATCTCTTTCATGGTTGCCTCAGAATAATTATCCGGCTCACTGATACCATTATCGATAATGCTATTGGTAAAGCAATATGCAAATCCATAATCTCTATATGCATTTCCAAGGTTTGCAAAATCATCTGATATAATGTTGTGTTTTACATTAAAGTTAGTGAAAACTACAACCAAAATCCATGCAAGCACACACAAAAGCATGGTTCTCTTAACCTTTCGCTCACCCTCAAACTTAGGTGTCTTTTTAAATAATACAACCAAGCCTGCTATGACAAGCACACCTGCAACAACGAGCAATATCTGCTGCCACTTGGTAAAGTATACATCAAGCATGCTTATGACATCCTCAACCATAAGCAGATCTATAGCAGCAAAAGGTGTTACCCTGTAACCTAATACAACGAAATTAACTATACCGCAGGCAAGCCATACAGTACTTATTATAATAATTCCAAATACTCTTTTTCGCAAAAACAGTGCAAAAAGCATTGTAAAAAAGATAATTGAAACATTATATAAATAAACAAATGGAGAATTTATTACAAATGTAAGACCTGCTATTATAGAGCGTCTTCCTAACATCTCTAACACTATCTCCATTACAAGTGCAATAACGAAGCAGGCAAATGTCCATGTGTGAATCGAATATACAAAAGCGCCTTTAATCTTCTCTGATATTTTCAATATTTTTTCTTTCATAGCCTTCTCCATGTCAAAATTTGACATATTATAGTTATTTTATTTTAATATTTATAATTCATTACTGTTCTGCCCCTTGGCATAGAACTTAATAAGTCTGTCTGCAATGAACTTTGGCCAGAATTTCCTATACATAGCGTAGTCCTCAGGAGTTCTGCCATCTCCATCTCCTATGACATTAGATGTCTCTGAGCCCGCATGAACCCTGTGTCCCATAACAGGCTTTGATACATAACAAAATGCCCCCTTAAGCTTAGAGTATTTCTCCCACGCCTGCCAGTCTAAGTCAGCCTTACATCCAACCTCAAATGGTTCATCAGGAAGCCTCTTTCTCACATATGTTACCGATGGACAACATATAGCACATCCAAGAGAAAGTGAACGTCTCCTTAGAAAAATACTATTCCATGTAAATCTTGGAATAAGCGGCATAAGCATAAGCTTCTTTATCTTAAGAAGCCTGTTGCTGTATACTCTCTCGTTATTCCTGATTTCATAATATGCCGTATGTGCAAGAATCGGATTTTTAACCTTATTTATAGCATCAAGAATACTACTCAAATAGCTCTCATCATATATATCATCCTGATGAGCAATCGTTACAAGCTCCGTATCTGCCTTAGAATATGCAAAATTCCAATCTGAGGCAATTCCCGGTGTTGCATCATTCACATATAATGGTATATTATATTCCTCCGCAATTTTCTCTATATAAGCATTTGGTGTTGAAGTAGCTATAAGTATGGAGCTCTTAACACTCTGCCTTAACAAAGATCTTATGCATTTCTTAAGATAAGGACTCTCCTTATACGCACACACCACAAATGTATGGTGCTTACCTGTATATAACATAATTAATTATTCCTCACTTTATTGTTCTTTCGACTGTATATCAGAAACAACCTTCTCCAAATCTCTCACTCTCTTCTCCAGCATTGCCTGAGTCTGGGTAAGCCCTCTTACCTTATCACTTAAGCCTGATGCAACTGAGGTGAGAAATAATATAATAAGAAGTAAAAAGCACACGCCCACAAAAAATACCGCATTAACCTCAGAATATACGCCTATAAGTGTAGTTGCCCATCTTACTATTCCAGGGAATATTACACAGATTAACAGCATAACACCTGTGAGGAACCAAAGCAGTGAATACTTAAGGCTAAGCTTTCCCTTCTTCATAAGCCAGACAATAAACAGAAGGTATATCAAAACTCCGACGAGCAATATCACTCTAAATAAATTCGTCATCATGTCAAATTACCTCCACTTTTTTCCTACGATACGATATATAAGTATAGCTAAAGTAACTTTAATCATATAGTAAACCGACTTTAGTGAGCTTATAGACGAAACTCCGCCTGTTCTCTCATTCATAACTACAGGAACTTCCTTTACATTAAATCCACTTAAGCTTGTCGCAATAATAGACTCCGGCTCCGGATAATCCTGTGCATAATTCTCCGAGAAAAAATCAATCACATCCTTAGATGCTGCCCTGAATCCGCTTGTGGCATCTGTTATCTTAACATGTCCGCACATTCTCAGCACACCACATAACAGGTTAATTCCAAGTCTCCTCATAAATGATGTCTGGAAGCCCTCCTTATTAATAAACCGTGAGCCAATTACCAAATTAGCTTCGCCATTTTTTATAGGCTCGGTGAGTGCATTTATATATTCTGCATTATGCTGTCCGTCCCCATCAAACTGAACCGCTATATCGTAGCCATTTGCCTTTGCATATCTATATCCTGTCTGCATTCCACCACCTATACCAAGATTGATAGGAAGTGACAGATAATTATATCCTTTTTCCTTACATATCTGCTCTGTATTATCAGTAGAACAGTCATTGATTATTATATAATCTATATCCGGACATTTTGTAGTAAGCGTAGTAACTGTATTTACAATATTCTCCGACTCATTATATGCCGGAATAATCACTAAAGTTTTCATATTTTCCTCGCAAACGTATTCTAGGTAGCTACAGCTACCCACCATGTATTGATTATAAGCATGGCTGGTAGAAAAGTCAATTGTGGGTTGCAAGTTCCCATATTTAACTTGTCTCCAAATATCTGTAAAATATCCCTATATAGCAAATATGGGAAGCCGTCAATATCAAGGCTTCCCATAAAATAAAAAAGAGCGCGAGACGGGGATCGAACCCGCGACCCCCTCCTTGGCAAGGAGGTGCTCCACCGCTGAGCCACTCGCGCAAAAAACAATACTAATCTATATTCTTTATGTCGTTTCCTCAACGACAAGACATATATTATCATACTGTTTTTTTAATGTCAACACAATTTTTCATTTTTTTTAATTTTAAGAATCCTTAAATCTGTTAACCTTAACACCATTAACCATGAGCTCATCGTTAATCTCAATGACAATACAATTTTTACCATCTATCTTTCTTACCTCTACATAGTCGGTAAATTCCATAGGAAGTGATACCTCTGTCTTGCCGGATTTTATCTTTAGCTTATTGCTTCCCTCAAATACATTGCTAAGGAGAACCTTTCCATTAACCTCTGTCTGCTCATCAAAATTTTTCTTAAAGACCGCTATCTCCTCTTCCTCAAAGCCACTCTCCTCAAGTATTCTTGCTGTATCATTTTTATCTACAACATTCTCCTCAGGTGCATCCTTTAATTCTATCTCCCGCTCTCTGATATTTGAATAAATAGCCTTTGCTTTGTCAAAGGTCATCTCATCTACTGCCTCTATAGCATTTATAAACATCTCATTTTGCTGACCTGCGGTTGCAGGGATAACACAGCCAAGCACATCATCAAGCAAGCCATCATTTAACTCTGATGGTTTCTTAGTATAATATAGTACGCTGTGTATGTCTGTTGCCCTGTCATTAAATGCAGGGAAAAGGAATCCATGCATAGGTGGTTCAACCATCATATTACGCATTGCATTTTCAAGGCTGTTGTCTACAGGATTATATATAAGTCCTGCCTTAGATGGTTTCATAGGGCATATAAGAGTAAGATTAAACTTATATACAACATCTGAAGCGTCATCCATACCTATTCCGTCTGTGGTCTGTCCAGGGACATCATATACTCCGTACACAACCATAATATAATAATTGTCAACATAATCATAAGATGCCTTTATACTCTCGAAATACTTTTCCAAAATAACCTCGTCCTTCAACTCAGAATCAAGCAGCTCCATAAGTGTCTCTCTGTTATGAACTGTCATTCCTGCTTCCTTATTAAATTCAAGATTAACAAGATTTTTTCCCAGTCTGCCAGACAAGCCCTTCTTAATTAAGTCAAAGTATTTATGCTGCTCCTCCTCTGGTAAAACCAGAAATTTTCCATGCGGTATTATGTGCATCTCCTTATTAGCATCTATGTAACAGCCTGCCAGCTTATGAATACAGCAGTCTGTATTTGTTAATATCTTCTTTATCTCAGCAATTTCTTTTTGTACCATTTTACCTATACCCTTTTTATTATCTCTTTAAGTCAAAATACGTTGTTACAAGCTCGGATATCATGGCTGAATCGCGTTTGTCCACAGCTTTCTTAAGTACCACTATAAACTCTGCATCCTCACCTAAATATCGTTTGGAATCAATCAGCCCCATAGTCTTTATAACAGACTCGTAATCACCATTCTTAGAATCCGCGGCAAGAATTTCCAGGAGGCCTATATCTATAGAGCCCTGATTGTCATCAAGCTGCTCCTCCTCACGCTGCTCCCTCTCCTTAGCCTTCTGCTCAGCATATTCCTCGTCGGACATACCTGAAACGCTATCCATATAGGATATATACTCCTCTATTGCAAGGAGTACATCAAGCAAATCATCCGTAAATTCTTCTATATTATCCTTTACATACTCTCTGTTTCCTATATTGATTGCTGCCTCAAGTCTTGATGCTTCCTTAGATAACTCGTTTGCTCCAATGCTTGCACTGTTCGTCCTTATAGAGTGTATCTTCGTCTTGAAGCCTCTCGCATCTCTTCCAAGCTTGTCATACAGCTCATCAATTGCCGCAGCATTCTGATTATAATAGGTCACTATAAGCCTGTTGTATACATCTATGCTGCCACCAATCTTGGCTATAGCTCCCTCTACATCAATATATGGTTTAAGCTTCTCTAAGCCCTCTCCATATCTTGAACCGCTTATATACTGTTCCATGTCACTTGATTTTTCTTTTATCTTGTTCTCAGGCAGACAATCCTTAAGTATAGCAGCTATTCGTCTTGGTTCAAGCGGCTTTAACAGACTGTCTGTGAAGCCCTCTCCGAGAAGTCTGTCCTTATTCTCCTCAATCGCATTAGTGTCCATAGCTATAATAGGAAGATATGCATATGAATCCCCCTCTATATCTCTTATCTCACGCATGGCGTCAAGTCCGCTCATAATAGGCATAGTCAAATCCATAAATACAACGTCATATTCATGGTTCATAACCATATCTATAGCACCAACTCCTGATGATGCAACATCAACCTTCATCTCGAATCTCTCAAGTATCTTGGCTGATACCTCCCTGCTTACGTCATCATCATCGACCAGAAGAGCATTTACATCCGGAAGCCACAGCTTATCTGCTGTCTCCTGCGATACCTTCTCCTCTATCTTTGAAAATGCATGATTTGATGAATCCTTGTTAGCTATCTTCTGTATTACTGAAAGCGAGAAGGTTGAACCAGAACCATAAACGCTCTCAACCTCTATCTCACCACGGATAAGATCTGCATAACCCTTAGCGATTGCAAGCCCAACTCCATTTCCAGCATGAATACCACTCTTGGCATTATCAACTATATTGTATGCTTCAAACAAATCATCAAGTCTGTCCTCCTGTATTCCTATACCTGTATCAGATACAGTAAATACAACATTCATCATGCCATGATGAGACTTGTCTGCATACTCAAAACAATCCACAGACAGAGTTATAGAACCCTCCTTTGTGTATTTTACAGCGTTGTCCAACATTCTGTCTATTATGTCAGCTATCTTGTTCTTGTCGCCAATTACATTATCAGAGAGTATCTCACCTAATTCCACAAAGAACTTAACCGCTCTGTCTCCTATTCTGTTCTTGTTCTTCTCGGCAAGGTCATAGATCATACCCGATATTGAATAAGGGGCTTCCTCGGCTACTATCCTTCCAGCCTCAATCTTGGCAAGCAGTATAATATCATCAACCTTGTTAATTATCTCCCCGCCAATATCATATATACTCTGTATTTTTGCCTTGTTCTCCTCATCATTCTCAAATATGTGGATAAGCTCATCAGCCTTAACCATCATGGCATTTATAGGAGTTTTTATCTCGTTACTCATATTTGCAAGATAATCGTTTTTAGCACTGCTCGACTTGATTGCCTCCTCATGCTCCCTTGAAAGTCTCTCAAGCGCAAAGCTGTTTTTCTGAATTGCCTTTCTAAAATGTAGGAAAACAAACACTGCTATCAATATAGTAACAATTATAATTGCAAGTAATATAAATCTCGCTATCTTATTTTCAAATAAACTGTTTTCCTTTACAATAGTAAATGATATCTCGCTCTCACAGAT
>CAVELH010000010.1:7168-28703 GCA_963616385.1 bacterium
CTATAGGATTTTCATCAAAGCCTTTAAGTGAATACTCAACCTGAATATTACCACGATTACAATAACTGAACACAGCAAAATCAATAGTTATTCTTGATACATTACTTCCTATCTTAAGTCCATCAGCCAAATCATTAAACTCATATTTCACACCATCAACATCAACAGCGGTTACGCTTATTTTAGGTGCAACCTGATTAATATATATATTGGCAGTATCAAGAACACATATTCCTGTGTCACAGCACACATATAACCTGTTGTCACTGTCTATATATGCATTTCCTGTTGTGTTTATTGTCTTTGTTAAACCATCATTTTCATTAAAATATCTGCCAGATAATCCCTGATTGCCAAGCAGCTCCTCCTCTGTTGCACAGAGAATCCCCATAGAACCAACAATCCATACATCGCCGTCATTAATAAGAACATCATATATACTGTTTGAAACCTCTATATTACTGATACTTCTGAACGACTCATTATAAAAACACAAACCACTGTCAGTACCAATCCACAGACCCTGCTCACCCTCAATAATCGAGGTCACTACATTTGAATTAAGTCCTGAGTCAACGGTGTAATTCTCAATATTTAAATCCTTACCCAGTGTAATTACATATATTCCACCATCATCAGTTCCGACATATATCTTCTTATCCGAAGCCTGATATATACAATTTACATGTGAATATAACAATCCGTCATCCTCTGTAAATGTATATTTCACAACGCCATCCTTGGACAATATGGCAACTCCGTCATCCGTTCCTGCCGCAATCATTCCGCTGCTTAGCTCTATTGAACAGTTTACAGACAGACTTGGCAGATTGTTGCTCCTTCCATAGCTTACAATCTCCCCATCCTTTGACACCTTAACCAATCCATATTTTCTGTATGTGCTTATCCAGAGGTTGTCCTCTGAATCACTTGTTATGTGTCTTACACTTATTCCCGACAGCATATCTGTAAGCTCATTATTAACACGCTCGCCATATTCATCATATATTATAAGTCCTGCATCAGAACCTATATATCTCTCATGCTGATATGTATATATCGTATTAACCATGGTCTCCTGCATACCAGTGCTCATATTATAATCAACGAATTTACTCCGGCTTAAAAGAAGAAGTCCCATTCTGCTTGAGGCAATCCAGTAATTGCCCTCATAATCCTGTATTATATCAGTGAGATATGTGTCAATCTCGCAGTCATTAACCTTGACAAATGTCTCTGTATCATCTATATAACCAAGACCATTTTCTCCGCATATCCATATTTTTCCAGAAGAGTCGAGCATCATTCCATTTACACCATCTACTCCGACTGCAAGCTTCGCATATGATGCCCTGCTCCTGAACTTGATTATCTCTCGTCCTGTACTTCCAACGTATATATTTCCATTTATCTCCTTAATAGACAATATATCATCTGTCACTATATCTCCGGCATTAATGATGTACTGTTTTTTCTCTGAATCTGCAATATATATATAATTATCAGATGTTATAAACCATATCTCATCATCCTTAGCCTCCATCTCCTTAACTTCTATATCCTTAAGGCTGCTGTCAGGGTGTGCTTCAAGGCGAAGCTCTCCGTTCTCATCCTCCTCGCATATATATACTCCATCAACAGTTGCAACATATATAGTTCCATCATAGGTCTGGCATATATCATTTATCTGTTTTATTCCGTTATAATACTCATCCTGAAAATGGTAATTCTCACCATTCTTTATATAGAATAAGCCATAATTGTCAGTTCCTATCCAGACTCTTCCTTTATCGTCCTGATATATACAATTAATCGAATATACGTCTGTTCTCTCTGTATCCCAGAGATTGATACTCTGAAACTCTGCTCCATCTGTACGATACAAACCACCATCTGTACCTACCCACACATAACCACTTGACGACTGATACAGGCAGGTAACCTCATTACTTCCTATTCCATTCTTCTGGTTATATACTGTCTGTATATACTGGGCTATAAATGAATCCTTAGCCTTAGTATTTATATCAGGCACGAGAAAAAGGCATACCATAAGGAATGCCATTATCATAGATATTATTCTCGTCCATACATTGTTTAATCTCATATATGAATATTATGCCTCCTGCAAGAAAACCTTGTAGCCCTTCCATGCTTCATATATATCTGCCTTGGATGTAATCTCCCATGGTGCATGCATATTAAGAACTGCAACACCACAATCTATTACCTCCATACCATACAAAGACAGAATGTAAGCAATTGTACCACCGCCACCTACATCTACCTTTCCAAGCTCAGCAGTCTGGTAACATATCTTGTTATCATCCATCATCTTTCTTATTCTTGCTATATACTCTGCATTAGCATCATTCGAGCCTGACTTACCGCGAGAACCTGTAAATTTACTAAATACAACTCCTCTTCCAAAATATGAGGCGTTGTTCTTATCAAATGCATTTGCAAATAAAGGATCATATGCTGCATTTACATCTGATGAGAGCATACGAGATGAAGCTAAACATCTTCTCAATGAAATCTCACTAAAGCAGCCCATAGCATTCATAAGCTCTGCCACAGAATTCTCAAAGAACATAGACTGCATTCCTGTAGCTCCCACGCTTCCTATCTCTTCCTTGTCTGTCAAAAGGCAGCATGTTGTCCTCTTAACCTTATCAACTGCGAGCATTGCTACAAGTGAGGTGTATGCGCACACTCTGTCATCCTGTCCATATGACATAATCATGCTTCTGTCAATTCCTGCTTCCCTAGCCTTTCCGGCAGGTACAATTTCAAGCTCAGCGGATATGAAATCCTCTTCCTCTATATCATACTTATTCTTAAGAAGCTCTAATACCGTCTCCTTTACGGCATCCTTATCCTTGCCGGTCATCTTTTTGCTGCCAAATAATATATCAAGATTCTCACCTTCAATTACCTTGTTAGCCTTCTTCTCCATCTGCTCTCCGGCAAGGTGAATAAGCAAATCTGATACGCAAAATACTGGATCTTCCTCACACTCTCCTATAGATATATCTATAGTTCTTCCATCCTTCTTACATACAACTCCGTGTATGGCAAGTGGAAGTGCAACCCACTGGTATTTTTTTATTCCACCATAGTAATGTGTGTCAAGGTATGCAAAATCTCCGTTTTCATATAATGGATTCTGTTTTACATCCATACGAGGAGAGTCTATATGTGCTCCAAGGATTGCCATACCCTGCTCCATATCATCTGTTCCTATGTTAAACATAGCAACTGTCTTGTCCATGCACACATTATATACCTTATCTCCAGCCTTAAGAGTTTCCTTGTTCTTAATTATATCGGCAAGATTACGATATCCCTTCTCATCAGCCATCTTTACAATCAGCTTGACGCACTCTCGCTCTGTCTTGCCGGCATTAAGGAACTCTCTGTAATCAGCGCAAAGGCTGTCCATCTCCTTTATGTCTGCTTCCTCATAGGTTGTCCAAGCATTTATTCTATCCATCTTTTATCACCTCATATATATGCTATTTTATAATATCCTTTACGACCTTATCTAATATCTCAAATGCCTTGTCGCAATCCTCTGTTGTAACATTAAGAGGTGGAACAAGTCGTATCACTGATGGTCTTACCGCTGTAATAAGCAAACCATTGTCAGCAGAATTGTACTTGACATCTGTAGCTATATCCCTGTCAAATTCAACACCTATCATAAGTCCTCGTCCACGAACCTCCTTGACACAAGGCAATTTAGTAAGCTTATCTCTGAAATATGCACCAACCTTATCTGAATTTTCTGGGAGCTTATTGTCAATTATCTCCTTTATCTGTGCATATGATGCAGCACATGCAACAGGGTTTCCTGCATATGTACTTCCGTGTGCTCCAGGTCCGAAGGTCTCTGCTAACTTGCTGCTTGTACACATTGCTCCTATTGGCATTCCGCCTCCCATTGCCTTAGCCATGCTTATCGCATCAGGCTTTACACCATAGCCCATGTATGCCATGAGACTGCCTGTTCTTCCCCATCCGGTCTGAACCTCATCAAACAAAAGAAGCATATTTCTCTCATCACAGAGCTTTCTTAAGCCCTTTAAGAATTCTTCAGTTGCAGGAATAACTCCGCCTTCACCCTGAACCGGCTCGACCATGATAGCTATTGTATTCTCTGTACAAGCATCCTCAAATGACTTTAAATCATTATATGTTGCATATGAAAATCCCGGAATAAGCGGATCATAATTCTTCTGTATTGCAGAGTCAGGCTGTCCTGTAGCTGCAAGTGTTGCAAGTGTTCTTCCGTGAAAGCTGTTATAGGCTGTAACGATGTGATAACGCTCTGGTCCGAAGTTATCCTTGCCATATTTACGTGCAAGCTTAATCATAACCTCATTTGCCTCTGCACCAGAATTCTGAAAATATATCTTCTCAAATCCGATTGACTTACATATAAGCTCAGCAGCCATAGCCTGTGGTACAGTATAACAATAGTTAGATGCATGCATCATAGACTGGCACTGGTCTATAATTGCAGAAACAACATTCTTATTACAATGTCCGGCAGAATTAACAGCTATTCCTGCCATGAAATCAAGGTATTTCTTTCCAGTCTCATCTATCACATATGAGCCCTCTCCCTGATCTGCAACAAAGTCAAATCTCTTAAATGTCTCATGAAAATAGGTGTCATACATTTCCTTTAATTCTTCTTTAGTCTTTCCAGTATCTTTTAATTTCATTCTCTCTACCTCTTATCATTAAATTATATATGCCGGCAGTAAACCGCCGGCATATACTATTATTTATCCATATATCTTGCTGGCAACTAATTCATCCAGTATGTCTACAAGTTTTCCAATCTCCGGCTTACTTATCTGAGCATTTGCACCAAGCATTTCACCCTTTCTCTTCATATCCTCATTAATAAGCGATGAGAATACTACTATAGGTATCTGCTTAAGTCCTTCTGTATCACGAACAAGCTTGATAAGATGATGTCCGTCCATCTGTGGCATCTCAATATCGGTGATAATGCATTTTGCACCATAATCAACGCCATTATTTTTCTTTAGCTCGCACAGATAATCCCATGCTTCCTGTCCATTATTCTTAATAGTAAGCTTTGTATATCCTGCCATATTAAGCGAATCCTTAATAAGCTCGCAAAGCATCATGGAATCCTCAACAACTAAGATTGGAATTTCATTTCTTGCTCTGTCACTTAATCCTGTCACCTGAGATACCTTAAGGCTTGTCTCAGGACATATGCCCTCAACAATTCTCTCGAAATCAAGTATTATAAGAAGGCTGTCATTCTTCTTGATAATACCGGTTGCAACTCCTGTACCTGGACCACTCACAGTAGCATCCGGTTTTACAACGTCCGCCCATGAAACCCGGTTAATTCCAAGCACAGACTGAACATCAAATGCTATGTTAAGGTTATTAAAATTAGTTACAATAAGGAAATTATTGCTCCTGTCAAAGTTATCAAAGCCAAGAGCCTTAAACAGGTCTATTACTGTAATAATATCACCTCTTGGCATAAATATACCCTCAATGCATGGATGAGAATTAGGAACAGGCGTTATCTCTGTGTAAGGAAGAATTTCTCTTACCTTCTCTACATTGATACCATAATGGTTACCATTTATAACGAATTCCAGAACCTCAAGCTCATTAGTACCGCTCTCTAATAAAATATTTGTGTCCATATATTACCTCCTCCACTATTGCAGCTGTATAACCTTACTATCATTCATATAGTTAATCTGTAGCTTCAAGTCACTAATCTTATCTGCGACTGACTCCGATACCTGAAACAGTAAAACCGCCTCCTGTCTCATGCTTGCATCTATCGTTGTCTGATATGTATAAAGGTCATCAATAAGTATGGTCAGCATCTGGTTTGCCTTCTTGCTGTCATTAACTATTATGCTGTACTCAACGTCCTTACTATACATGTCTATATTCTGCTTGTCGTTAGTCTTATTCTCCACATCAAATTTAAGCACCAGAAGCTTGTACCCCTTAGGAGCTACTATCTCCATGTATATTCCGTCCTGATCGTATGATGGATATTTGTCTAAGAGCATATAGTATGCATATCTTATTGATGCCGTATCTATTCCAACATATCCCGCAATATCAAAATCTGTAGCCTCGTTAGCAGTAATTCCTGATACGTCAGTCCACTGTTCCTCTGTCTTAGGCTCCTCTGTAGTTGCCTCTTCCTGTGTAGTGGCATCCTCAGTAACTTCCTCTGTTGTAAGCTCCTCTGTTATCTTATCCGCATCAAGCGGAGTCGCCTCAGTCGTAACAGTATCATCATAATACTTCATATCTGTATTTCTGTCATACTTAAGTAAAAGCTCTGCCGCATATTCAGCTATTATATAATTCTCATCATCTGTCAGCTCTATAGTTTTTGTGCAACCCGTAAAAACAAAAGCCAAAACGATAATGCAGCCTGCAAAAAAACACCTTTTCATGTAAACCTCCGCACACATATCCATATGCCATATCTTATATAATTTTACCACTATTTTAATATATCAGCAAGCATATTCACTATGTTTTAATTATGTTTTATGCCGCCGCTGCTTTCTTTTTCTGAGCACGCCTGGTAAGTCTGTAACCATCCTTATCAGCAACTGTAATTCCCATATACGCCATAACAGCAACAACTATAGGAGTAATAAGGTTGAAGAAGGCATATGGGAAATACTCCATTGTTGACACTCCTAGCACACCTAGTATATATACTCCACAGGTATTCCACGGAACAAGTGCTGATGATACAGTACCGGCACTTTCAAGTGCATTTGATAAGGTCTTAGGATGAAGCCCCTTCTCTTTATATACCTCAGCATACATTCTGCCAGGAACAACTATCGAAATATACTGCTCAGGCATAACAGCATTGCTTAATATACATGTAAGCTCTGTAGTCACAACAAGAGATGCAGGTTTCTTGGCAAGATGTACAATCTTAGATACAAGAACCTCCAACTGACCAGTTTTTTCCATTATTCCGCCAAACATCATGGCAAGAATAGTAAGCGATATTGAGCTCATCATATTCATAAGTCCGCCTGACGATAAAAGATTATCAACTGCCTCTACTCCTGTATCACTTACAAACCCATTCATTCCCACATCAAGCATACCACCAAAGGTTGCAGCAGGCTGCATAATTAAACCTATTATTGCTCCCGATATAATTCCAAGTGTTATGCCCGGTATTGCCGGCACCTTCAATGCAACCGAAACAATTACAATTAAAGGTGGCAGAAGAAGTACAGGACTTATGTGAAATGAATCTGCAAGACAATCACTCATCTGCTGTACAACACTCATATCTGTGACTCCGTCCGCAGAACCAACTGTAAAGCCAAGTATAATAAACAAAATCAAACTTATTCCATATGATATCGCAGTAGGTAATATCATGAATTTTACATGTGTAAATACATCTGTTCCAGCCATGGCAGGTGCAAGATTAGTTGTATCTGACAAAGGCGACATCTTATCTCCAAAATAAGCACCCGATATTATAGCACCCGCTGCCATTCCTACCGGGATATTAAGTCCAACCGCTATACCCATAAGAGCAAGTCCCATTGTTCCAAGTGTTCCCCATGCTGTTCCTGTGGCAAGTGATGTTATTGAGCATATAATCATAGCTGCTGCAAGGAATATAGATGGGCTTAGCAATTTCAAGCCATAATAAATCATAGCAGGTACAACACCGCCAAGTATCCATACTCCAACAAGTATACCTACTATAGAAAGTATAATAACCGCCTGAAGAGCATTATATATACCATCCTTCATTGCTGTTTCAATAGTGTCCCAGTCGTAACCTAAAAACAGTGCCATACATGCCGCAGCCACAACACCTATAAACATAGGTATATGAACATCTACATGATATACCGTAATTCCCACAGCCATAGCTGCAACAAGGAAAGCAAAGGTTATAAGTGCATGATATATTTTTGCCTGTCTTGGTTGTCTTTTGTTGTCTTTCATTATATTGATATCCTCCACTCTTTTATATGTAGCAGATTCCTACATATTTGCATCTAAGTCAAAATAGAATACAACACCATCCTCTACATTATATACCCCGTATTTCTTACCATGAGCGTCCATGGTAGCAGCAACAATGGACAAACCAATACCATTTCCACCATATTCCCTCGTTCTGGCTTTATCAGCCTTATAGAATTTAATAAACAGCTTATCTATATCCTCATCAGCTATCTGATTACCTGTGTTATATACAGACACCCTCACATCTGTACCGACACGCTCAAACCACACCTTAATGGTTCCATTCTGTGATACATAGTGAACTGCATTAGTGAGGTAATTGGTAAATACCTCCTCTATCATATATTCATCAGCCCACACATACACAGGTCCCTCTTCCTCAAAAATGACCTTAGCACCTGTATCATCTATAAGAATCTTAGATGCGTCAATTATATCCTTAATAAACTCAACTAATTCAAATCTCTCTATCTTAAGAGGAGTACCCCCAAATTCTATCTCATTTAAGGTGAGAAGCTTCTTAACCAGACTATTCATCTTATGCGACTCATCAATAATAACGTCAGCATAAAATTCCTTGCTCTCCTGATCATCAAACAGGTTATCCTTCAAGCCCTCTGCATAACCCTGAATAAGAGCTATAGGAGTCTTTAATTCATGCGATACATGAGACAAAAATTCCTTTCGCATCTCATCAATCTGCTTCTTCTTCTCAATATCAGAGGCAAGCTCCACATTGGCACTCTTAAGCTCAGATATAGCAACCTCAAGCTTTCTGGACATCTCATTCATGCAAAATGCAAGCTCACCAATCTCATCCTTCGTCACAACAGGAATCTTGACATCAAAATCAAGCTCTGCCATGCGCCTTGCAGCATGAGATAATCTCTTCAATGGTGCTGAAAAGATGTTGCTGAATATAAGGATAAACACTGAGCCAAACACAATAAGTCCTGCTGATATATATATAAATACCGTACTTATTACCTTCATCATAGCCTCAACTCTCGCTATCGGGCTTCTAAGTATAACCGTATATCCATTGTCAAGTGTTCCTATCAAATCATAATAGTCTGCATTGATAATTGTATCATGATTTTTTCTTATAACGTAATTTCCGGCAGATATATTAGATGTCTCACCAGCCTCGCGAATTGATTTAAGCATTGCGTTAAGACTATCCATCATCTGATTCTCATCACTTATTGTAGTATATATCTTCTCATGTTCCGAATCAAAAATAAGAACAACTGCATCTCCGGGATTCTTAATGTTACCATATAAATCTCCCTCACTGACATTGGCATTATCATTGCCATCAAAAAGCTCATTACATGAGTTATACGCAGTTACAAGATTCTCCTTCAGATTCCATACAAATATGCCTGATATGAGGTAATTACATACCAGCCATGCTGTAAGACTTATAAATGCAGAAAATATAACCACCATCAATGTAATTTTTGTACGAATAGAACTCTTCATAGCTCACTATACCTCGAATTTATATCCCATTCCCCAGATAGTCTTTATATATTCTCCCTTTTTGCCAAGCTTGCTTCTAAGCTTCTTGACATGTGTATCGATAGTTCTTGCATCACCAAAATAATCATAATTCCACACATTGTTAAGAATTTTCTCTCTCGATAACGCAACTCCCTGATTGACAAGGAAATAATTAAGAAGCTCAAATTCCTTATAGCTTAACTCTATTGTCTCACCATCTACCTTAACCTGATGTGCAGACAAATCCATCTCAATACCATCAACGCTTATTATCTCACCTGCATCCTGACTGTTGCTTCTTCTAAGCACTGCCTCAACTCTTGCAACAAGTATCTTAGGGCTGAAAGGCTTAGTTATATACTCATCAACTCCAAGCTCAAAGCCCTTTAACTCATCTCTCTCATCACTCTTGGCTGTAAGCATAATAATAGGCACATCTGATACCTTTCTTATCTCCTCAGCAGCGCCATATCCATCTAACTTAGGCATCATCACATCAAGAATTATAAGTGCAATATCCTTAGTTGACATGAATATATTAACTGCTTCCTCACCGTCCGCAGCCTCCAAAACCATATAATTGTTCTTAACCAAAAAGTCCTTTACGAGCTTTCTCATTCTGCTCTCGTCATCTACAACAAGAATTTTTAAATTATCCATCTTAAATCCATGCCTCCTGTATATAATCTTGTGGTTTATTAAGTGTATTATACATTCCCTTTATGACTAAAATGTGAAATCAGAACAATAATGTGGAATAATAAAAAGTAAGCGGGGCTATACACCTTATTACATGCATCGCCCCGCCAATTCTTTATACAAGTCTAGAGCTACTCTTACTCTTCGTCTGCTATTACTGTCTTTTAGTTAAATGAACCATTAATTGTGATATCATTATCTATAGCTAAAATCTTAAGCTGTGACTGATACTGTGTCATAAAGCTTGTTGCCTCACCCATCATAGTATCTGCCTGTGTAAGAAACTCAACATTGTCCTCTTCTATAGCTGATGCTACCATCTTCATAGCATCACATTCCTTCTGTACACTCTGTAAATATAAATCCTTAAGACCAGCAACCTCGTCTGTGTTTGTCTCTATAGCTGTAACATTAGTTATATATGTCTCCATATCCGGTATTGCTGTATCCTGCAAATCCTTCAAATACTGCTGGATATCTACATCCTCACCTGTAAAATATGAATTGTATACTGCTATTGCATTGTCCCTGTCTCCACTTATCGCAGGAAGTGAATCGTTCACAAATGTTGTAATATCTTCCTGAACCTTATTATCATTGTTATCCTTCTTGCCACAACCAACCATAGCACAAGCAAGTGCCAAAGTCATAATGACTGCATATATCTTTTTCTTCATATCTCTGATATCTCCTCCGTATGTCATACTTGTATCATAATATCACAGTTAAAAACATAAAACAAGTTATCTACCTGTCTTTCTTTTTATGCTTATAATACTTTTTAAGCTCAGCCTCATGCTCCCGTACATATTCATCATACAAATCTGGTCTTCTCTCTCTTGTGCGTTCAAGAGACTGCTCATATCTCCAGTCAGCTATATTTTTGTGGTGTCCGGACATAAGAACATCAGGGACACGCATACCCATAAATTCAACTGGTCTTGTGTACTGTGGATATTCAAGCAGCCCATCATAAAATGATTCATATAACGAACTCTCATCCGAACCTAAAACTCCCGGAATCAGTCTGCTTACAGCATCTACTATCATCATGGCAGGCAGTTCCCCACCCGTAAGGACAAAATCACCTATAGATACATAATCTGTAACTATCATCTCTAAAACTCTCTCATCAATACCCTCGTAATGTCCACACAAAAGCACAAGGTCATTCTCCTTAGAGAGCTCCATAGCCATATCCTGATTAAATCTCGTTCCCTGAGGTGTCATATACAAAACTCTCGGCTTTGAGCCTATCTTATCTTTTATTGACATATACGCATCATAAACAGGCTTTGCCTGCATAAGCATACCCGCGCCGCCGCCATAGGTATAATCATCCACATGTCCATAGCGATTGCCCGCAAAATCTCTTATATTGACAGCCTCAATATTAATTAATTTTTTTTCCATTGCCCTTCCGGTAATACTCTCTGACAGACCACCCATTACCATCTCAGGAAATAAAGTCATAATATGGAAATTCATCTAATCAAGCATTCCTTTCATCAACTTAACAGTAATCCTCTTATTTGCAAAATCCATATCTGTCACGCAGTCCGGGATAACAGGAATAAGGAGCTCCTTTCCGTCATTCATCTTAACCACAAATACATCATTCGCACCAGTCTGCATAACATCATCCAACACACCGAGCTCTCTTCCGTCATCTGTGAAAACAGGAAGTCCTAAAGCGTCAGCAATATAGTACTCATTTTCATCAAGAGGCACAGCATTTTCCCTTGTAACATATAAATCACAATTCTTATATTTTTCTACCTCATTTATATCATTAAATTCCTTAAAGGACAGAATAACCATGTTCTTAAAAAACTTACAGCTCTTCATACATACATCAACGTCACCCTTTGGAGTTCTTATAATACATTCCTTAAGGCTCTTAAATCTTCCAGCATCATCTGTCGTAGGAAAAACCTTAACCTCACCCTTTAACCCATGTGTTGAGGTTATAACTCCTATTCTAAATAAATCTTCCATCTGTTCTCCTCATATTATCATTAAAAAAGAAAAAACCCCGATAGTAATCACCGGGGTTTCTAGGTATCCGAATTATTTGATGTCTACAATTACCTTCTTGTCACCCTTAGACGCTGCTGCTTTCACAACAGTACGAATAGATCTGGCAATACGACCCTGCTTGCCGATTACCTTACCCATATCATCTGGTGCAACCTTGAGTTCAATTGTAATAGTATCTTCCTCGACTGTCTCATTTACAACTACTTCGTCAGGGCAATCAACGAGGGATTTTGCAATAATTTCGACTAATTCTTTCATTACCGGCACCTCCCTTGTCTTACTTCTCGATACCTGCCTCTTTGAGCAACTTTGCTACTATCTCAGTTGGCTGAGCGCCATTGTTAAGCCACTTCTTAGCTGCTTCAGCATCAATCTTAACTGATGCAGGCTCCTGATTAGGATCGTAAGTACCTAACTCAGCGATAAATCTACCATCTCTTGGTGATCTGGAGTCAGCAACGATTACTCTATAAAAAGGATGCTTCTTATATCCCATTCTTCTCAATCTGATTTTTACTGCCATGTCAATTTCACCTCCTTAGAATAATTATCTATAATAGAAAAACTATTATCATCATTTAGAAGCCAAATGGTAATTTAAATCCACCACGCTTCTTGCCGCCAAGCATACCAGACATCTGTTTCATCATCTTTCTTGACTGCTCAAACTGCTTAAGCAGCTTGTTTACTTCACTTACCTGAACACCGGCACCATCAGCAATACGCTTCTTACGGCTAGGACTTATAATGTCCGGATTGCTTCTCTCCTGCGGTGTCATCGACAATATGATTGCTCTAGGCATCTTCATAGCATTGTCATCTATATCAATATTCTTAAGCTGCTTATTCGAGCCAAATCCAGGCAGCATCTTTAGGATATCTCCCATACCGCCCATCTTCTCCATCTGGTCCATCTGGTCAAGGAAATCATTAAAATCGAATGACGCCTTGCGAATCTTCTGCTCCATCTCCCTGGCTTTTTCTTCATCAATAGCACTCTGTGCTTTCTCGATAAGGCTTTCTACATCGCCCATGCCAAGAATTCGGCTTGCCATTCTGTCAGGATAAAACTGTTCGAGGTCGGTCAGCTTCTCGCCCATACCTGCATATAATATAGGCTTTCCTGTAACTGCCTTAATTGAAAGTGCAGCACCACCTCTTGTATCACCATCAAGCTTAGTAAGAATTACACCATCTATTCCAACCTTCTCATTAAATGAGGTTGCAACATTGACTGCATCCTGACCTGTCATCGCATCTACAGTCAATATAGTGTATGTAACCGCTACATTATCCTTAATCTCCTGTAGCTCCTGCATCATGTCCTCATCTATATGAAGACGTCCTGCTGTATCTATAAATACAAGATTAATACCATTCTTAGATGCATGCTCTATAGCTGCCTTTACGATATTAACAGGCTTATGTCCGTCTCCCATTGAGAAAACAGGAACTCCGACCTTTTCACCATTAATCTCAAGCTGCTTTATAGCTGCCGGTCTGTAAACATCACAGGCAACAAGCAAAGGCTTCTTACCCTTGTTCTTATACTGTCCTGCAAGCTTGGCAACAGTCGTTGTCTTACCTGCACCCTGAAGACCACACATCATTATTACAGTTATTTCATTGGAAGGAAGCAGCTTAAGCTCTGTTGTCTCCGAGCCCATCAGCTTATCCATCTCTTCCTTTACAATCTTGATAACCATCTGTCCCGGATTAAGCCCCTTAAGAACCTCTTCTCCGACAGCTCTCTCACTTACTGCATTGATAAACTGCTTAACAACCTTGAAATTAACATCAGCTTCAAGTAAGGCACGCTTTACTTCCTTCATAGCCTCCTTGACATCAGCCTCAGTAAGCATTCCCTTGCTTCTAAGCTTCTTAAATACATTCTGTAGCTTATCACTCAAACTATCAAATGCCATGAATTGCCTCCAAACAAAACTAACAATCTACATGAACCACAAATCTGTAAGCCAGCTCTAAAATTCCTCAAGTAGAGTGGCTATCCTCTCATCTATCACTCCTATCAGCTTATCTAATGTCTCGTCACTGTTTGCTTCCTTAAGAGTGTGTATATCTTCATTGATAACGGCTATCTTCTCTCTGGCATTCTCAAACTTCTCCACCAGCTTAAGCTTAGCCTCGTATTCCTCAAGTATTTTATCAGAGCGCTTCATCATATCATATACGCCCTGTCTCGAAATTCCGTATTCTCTGGCAATCTCAGAATAAGATAAGTCATTCATAACAACGTCCTGATATATATTCTTCTGGTGTTCTGTCAAAAGCTCACCATAAAAGTCATATAATAACGACTGTCTAACTATCTTCTCCATGCCTTAACACCTCGTAAATGCATACTGTAAAGTTGTTTTGCTTTACAAGCCTTATGTATCATATAATAAGAATTATTCTTTGTCAAGTATTTTTTCTTGACAAGATAAAATATTTAAAAATATCTTTTTACCATGGCATTATTTTATTTTACCATCATACAATATAACAACGTAATTTCAGGAATTATTATATGGATACTAATAATATTGATACAGGCCGTTTGAGAATCTCTGTCACACAGGAGGACGGCTACGTTCCCATTTCCAATGCCCGTATAGAGATATCAGGTGCAGGCTCACCAGACAAACCCATAGAGGTTATAGAAACGAACTCAAGTGGAAACACAGAAACAGTAGAGCTTGACGCTCCACCACTCGAATACAGCATGGAACCATCAGATAACCAGCCCTACTCCGAATATACCCTAAAGCTCACGGCTCCGGATTTCGATGACCAGATAATAACCGGTGTCCAGATATTCTCAGGCGAGGTAGGAATTCAGAACATTTCTCTCACAAGAACTCAGGGAACAATACCTATATATAATCCTATCGTTATAGACGGACACACTTTATGGGAGTATTACCCTCCAAAAATTGCGGAGGCAGAAATAAAACCGCTGAATGAATCTGGTGAAATCGTCCTTAGGCGTGTCGTTGTACCGGAAACTATTGTGGTACATGACGGAGTACCCGGAGACCAGACTGCATCGGATTATTACGTTCCTTACCTTGACTATATCAAAAATGTAGCAAGCTGTGAAATATATTCCACATGGCCTGAGGCAACAATACAGGCAAATGTGCTGGCGATAATGTCATTTACACTTAACAGGGTATATACAGAATGGTACAGAAACAAGGGGTATAACTTTACAATTACCACGTCAACCGCATACGACCATAAATGGATGAGAGGGAAAACCGTATATGACAGCATATCAGAGGTTGTTGACAGCCTGTATGATAATTTTCTTGCACGTCCAAATGTGAAGCAGCCTATCCTCACTCAGTATTGTGATGGAAAACGTGTCACCTGCCCTAACTGGATGAGCCAGTGGGGTTCAAAATATCTTGGTGATGACGGATTATCTGCAATAGAAATCATCAGATATTACTACGGAAACAATATGTACATCAATTCTGCCGAGCTGATATCCGGAATCCCTGCATCTTATCCCGGCTACGACCTTTCAATAGGCTCCTCCGGAGAAGCAGTTCTGCAAATTCAGGAACAGCTTGCAAGAATAAGGCAGGTTTACACAGCAATCCCTGCTCTCTCCGCTGACGGAATATACGGACAGCAGACAGCGGCATCAGTGAGAGCTTTTCAGGAGATATTTGACCTTCCTGTATCAAGTATCGTAGACTATCCAACCTGGTACAAAATATCCCAGATTTACGTCGGAATAACTAAAATAGCAGAAAATGTATAAAAATAAGGCTATACGCAATCTGATTGTCGGCTGACCAATAATCAGGCTGTGTGTAGCCTTATTATGTGTATTATTACAAATTACTTATCTTATAAATATCATTTACTTGGTTAAAAGAGAACTGTCAAAGTTGTCGTGAAGGAAATACCACTTGTTCTTCATCTTGATGAACTGTAATTTAAGCTCGCCTCCACGGCTTACAGCATTACCTGCATTGTTGAGTGATGTACCTCTGAATTCTACAGTTAATGTAATTCCCTCGCTTATATCTATAGATCTGTTAAGATTAAGCTTAACATCCTCCTCTAACTCTGTAAGAGTTGTACTGTCAATATACTCTGTACCAACAATATTATATTCTGTAATATCTGCATCATTGAGCTCCTCTATCCACATCTGTGCCTCATCAACAGGATCGCTTACATAAGAAGGAACAAGCACTGACAACTCAGATGCATTTTTATCATTAATATTCTTAATGTATGTATCCAAGGCCGCCTCATAAGTGCTTGACACATCATCCTTCATAATAACATTAGTTACAAGATAATATATTCCAAATGCTACCGCTGCAAGCAATAATATCTTGATTATAACTGAAAATACTTTTCCAGACTTCTTCTTATGCGGCTCATCGTCATCATCAACAACATTATGAATGACTGACATAGGTATAGAGCCTCCATTATATGGATCATCCTCAGCCACACCGTCATCCTCACCCCTTAATATGTCAGTAAGCCCTGAACCTGTGCTGACTGTAGTTCCTATTGGATTGGATTTTCTTTTCTTCTCAGGCTCATCAGCCTTTAATGATAACCCGCTTGTTGCCTTAACGACAGTAGCCCCACACTCCGGACAAACAATCTCCTTATCGTCCACAAGGCATCCACATACATGACATGTCTTCATAAAATCAAACTCCCTTCTAATTAGCAATCCCCACATATTGCCGTTACATTATATTGTTCATTTAATAATAATATTCATCCTTTGTAAATATAAAGCATAATTTTTTATAGTATAACCCAAAATACGTTTTTCTTCAAGATATTTACGACATTTTGCGACTTACTGATTTCTGTTATAGCCAGAGTGTTTTTGCTGTTTATCCTAATTATATTAAGTTAAGTATACCGTTTTGGTTTGGTTTTGTCGTTCTTACTTTACTTTTTTTATTCGTAAAAAAAGTACTTGCTTTTTATGAATACATTTGTTACTATAACAAAGGTTCAAACAGGAACGCAAACAAAAACACACAATATGGTTCGTTGGTCAAGCGGCTAAGACGTCGCCCTCTCACGGCGAAAACAGGGGTTCGATTCCCCTACGAACTGCTTTACAACTCTGAATTTTTCAGAGTTTTTTGTTTTTATAGTTACCAGCTTTCTAACACAAGCAGTTACCGAATTTTCACCATTTGAAATTATTGAAAAATAAAACAGAGAAGGTCACACCCTTACAGTGTGACCTTCTCTATTTTATTTACCTCACTATTTTCGCCTGCTTCTTTATTCACAAGGATATATCTGTCTGTATGTCCCTTCATATAACATACTCCATCCTTAAGCTCATGCTCCTCGACAAGTATCTCAACCTCTTCACCAGAAAATGAGTTCTCGTACGCTTCCTTATGCCTCTTGGTCATCTCTAAAAGAATATTACTCCTCTGTTCCTTCGTGCTGTCAGGAATCTGGTCAGGCATAGTGTCTGCCAATGTTCCCTTACGTCTGGAATACTTGAATATATGCATTTCATAGAGATTAAGCTTCTCAAGATTAGCTCTTGTTGTCTCAAACTCCTCATCTGTCTCACCCGGAAAGCCGACTATGACATCTGTAGTAATCGCAGGTCTGTCATAATATTTTCTTATAAGCTCGCAGGTCTCCATATATTCCTCTATGGTATAATGCCTGTTCATTCTCTTAAGTGTTTCATTACAGGCACTCTGCAACGACAAATGAAAATGTGGGCACACCTTTTTATCCTCAGATATTCCACTTAAAAATCTATCCGTTATAACTCTAGGCTCAAGTGAACCCATTCTTACTCTAAGTATCGTATCAACATTACTTACAGCCTGAATAAGCTCTAACAGGTCATGCCCCTCATCATCACTGTATGAGGATAGGTTGATACCAGTGATAACTATCTCTCTTACACCCTGTTTTCCAAGATTTTCTACCTCTAAAACGACCTCACTTAACAGCCTGCTGCGAATACGACCTCTAGTATATGGAATAATACAGTATGTGCAGAAATTATTGCACCCATCCTGTACCTTGACAAATGCTCTGCAATGCTCACGCGGCTTATCCATATGCATGCTCTCATATTCATGCTCAGCATTTATATCAATCAGCGTATCACAAGGCTCACGATTGGCAAAAAACTCATCTAATATTCTTGCCATATCCTTCTTCCTGTTATTACCTACCAATATATCTACTACAAGATTATTCTTAAGCTCCTCTGCCGCGGCCTGAACATAACAGCCGGCAGCAACAACAACCGAAGAAGGATTCTTCTTTCTCGCCCTGTTTATTATCTGTCTTGACTTCCGCTCAGCCATATTAGTTACTGAGCATGTGTTAATAATATATATATCAGCGACATCATCAAATGCAACTATTTCACAGCCTTCCGCTGCCAATAAATCCTGCATACTGTCCGATTCGTACTGATTGACCTTACATCCAAGAGTATATACAGCCACCTTTTTTTTACATAGGTTCACATACATTTTACCAAAAATCTCCTGTCATAATATTGACTTTTATTATTGAAACTTATATTATAGTATCATACATAAGTACAAAATGTAAACAAGGAGGTTACTTGGATGTTAGCAGTAAAAATTTCTCTTAATTCAATTGATAAGGTAAAAAGCTTCGTAAATGACATCAGCGGTTTTAACGCTGAATTTGATTTAGTTTCAGGAAGATATGTAATTGATGCTAAGTCAATTATGGGAATTTTCAGTTTGGATATATCTAAACCTATAGATTTAAATATTCATGCGGATGGTAACACTGAAGACATTATGGCAGCTATTAAGCCTTATCTTGCAGAGTAATAAACAACAAAAAGAGGTTCATTAAAGAACCTCTTTTTTATTGTATTTTTATAACTCTTTCAGATATTGTATCATACCAGGACCAAGTGAATCTGTAGGTCTTGCTATAAATCCATGCTTCTTATAGAATGGTTCTCTTCCCTTTGCACACATAAGACAGAGCATCATAGTTGTATCCTCAAATCTTATACTCTCCACAAACTCTATAAGGCTCTTAATAATCATTGAACCAATACCCTTACCCTGATACTCAGGAACGACAACCAAATCCTGTATATAACAGACTACAGCCCCATCTCCGACTATTCTTCCCATACCTATAAGCTTACCGTCATCATCAACCGCCTTAACAAAATAAAGGCTTCTCTCTATAGCCTGCTTAGCCTGATTAATGCCAAGCTGCTTCCAATCCACGCATTTTCGTATGTACAGATACTCTTCAACGGAAATGTCATTTTTTATAAGTTTTATCATTATATTTCACTGTCCTTACATATGTGTTTATGTGTACTTCTACATTCTAATTGACAATCCCTTATCAGAAAGATAACGCTTTAAATCCATAATTTCAAGCTCTTTATAGTGGAACAACGATGCTGCAAGTGCCGCATCTGCCTTTCCCTCAGTAAGTGCATCGTAAAAATGCTCCTTTGTACCTGCTCCGCCTGACGCAATTACAGGGACGGAAACATTCTCAGATATAATCCTTGTAAGCTCCACATCATAGCCTGCCTTAGTACCATCACAATCCATGCTTGTAAGGAGAATCTCTCCTGCACCGAGCTTATCAACCTTCATAGCCCACTCAACCGCATCTATACCTGTATCTATACGTCCGCCATGCTTATATATGTTCCAGCCTGAATTATCAGGTCTCCTTCTTGCATCTATAGCTACCACAACGCACTGACTTCCAAACTTATCAGCCGCATCACTTATAAGCCTCGGATTATCTATGGCAGCTGAATTGACAGATATCTTATCGGCTCCCTCGCGAAGAATTGTCTTAAAATCCTCAACAGTTCTTATTCCACCGCCAACTGTAAATGGAATAAATACAGTCTCTGCAACCTTACGCACCATATCAACAACTATATTTCTTGAATCTGAGGAAGCTGTGATATCAAGAAATACCAGCTCATCAGCACCAGCCTTATCATACGCGGCTCCAACAGCCACCGGATCTCCGGCATCCTTAAGATTCACAAAATTTATTCCCTTTACAACTCTACCATTTTTAACATCCAGACAAGGAATAATTCTCTTTGTATGCATAATCTGTCTCCTTTACAGTGATATAAAGTTCTTAAGTATCTTCAAGCCAACCTCCGAGCTCTTTTCAGGGTGGAACTGACAGGCAAACACATTGTTATGCTCAACAGAGGCATGAATATCCACTGAAAAATGCGTTGTCGCTGCAACATCCTCTACATTGGCAGACTTAAGGTAATACGAATGTACAAAATAAACATATGGATTGCCGGATATTCCCTCAAATAATTTAGCTCCAGACTTTATGTCAAGAGAATTCCATCCAATCTGTGGAATCTTTAATCCCGGTGCATCAGGAATTCTTAAAATCTCTCCATCAAGAATACCTAAGCCTGTTGCTTTAGGGCTCTCCTCGCTTGTCTTATACAACAACTGCAAGCCAAGACATATTCCAAGAAATGGCTTACCCATATCTACAACATCGTATATAACCTTATCAAGCTTATAGCTTCTAAGCTTATCCATGGCATCGCCAAAGCTTCCTACCCCCGGAAGAATGACCTTGTCACTGCTCATTATAACGTCTCTGTCTCTTGTTATAACAGCCTCATCACCTAAGTACGCTATCGCCTTTTCCACGCTTTTGATATTACCTGCATCATAATCCAATATAGAAATCATATTACTCTCCTGTCTGCAACACCTCTGAATACTTCATGAGTGTCTGCGTATATTCCTGTCCACTTAACTTCATTATATCGTAAGCCTGAGCCTCAGTCAGACCATATGTTGCATATAAAGCACTAACTATCTTATCACGACACGAATCAATGTCCTCAACTATATCAAGCTCAACCGCCTCAGCATAATGCTCGTCGTATTTCTCAAGGCCTCTTATAAGTGCATCTAAGGCTTTATCAGGTCTGTTTACAGCCATATTATTCTCGTATGACTCGTAAAGTCTCTCGACATACATAACAGTATATATACGGTCTCTTAGCTCCTCATCCTTCTTCTTGACATCAACACCCGATACCTCATCATATGCAAGATGGTATCTCTGCCTCTCGAAATAATCAGCAGCCTTATGTATAACACGTGTATAATCAAATTGTTTAGTGCCGAGTACTACCACAACACCAATAACTGCAAATATCGCAAATACTATAACAACT
>CAVELH010000011.1:0-27512 GCA_963616385.1 bacterium
TTCTTAATCAGGACGTTACCCTTAGTAGCGGCTGCCATTGTCATAAATGTTCCCGCCTCTATCTGGTCTGGAATAATCGAATATTCAGTTCCCTTAAGCTTCTGAACTCCTCTTATTCTGATAACATCTGTTCCGGCACCCTTGATATTGGCGCCCATGCTGTTAAGGAAGTTTGCCACATCTACTATATGTGGTTCCTTAGCTGCATTCTCTATTGTTGTCTTGCCCTCAGCCAAAACAGCCGCAAGCATAATATTGATTGTTGCACCAACGGTAACAACATCCATATACACATGATTACCAACAAGATTGTCAGCCTTTGCTCTAACCATACCACCGTTCACTATATCAACGGCTGCACCAAGTGCTTCAAAGCCCTTGATATGCTGGTCTATAGGTCTTAAGCCTATCTCACAGCCACCTGGAAGAGCAACCTGCGCATATTTGTATTTGCCGAGCAGTGCTCCAAGCAAATAGTATGATGCTCTAATCTTTCTTATATACTGGTCGTCAACACATAAGTCCTCATTGCCACAAATAGTTCCGGCATTGATAGAAACTGTATGTGAATCTATATACTTAACTTTAGCTCCCAGACCTTCTATGGCGTGAAGCAACACCTTTGTATCCTCGACATTAGGAACGTTCTCTATGATACATTCCTCGTCTGTCAAAACTGCTGCCGCAAGGATTCCAAGTGCTGCATTCTTAGCACCGGCTATCGTTACCTCGCCCTCTAATATCTGGCCGCCTTTTATAACATACTTTTCCATTACACACCTCTGGACATTCTACATAGTCTTATAAATTATATCACATTCCCTAAAAATGTAAACTGAATTTTTCATAACTGTATCTAAGACTATTTATCCGCCTCACAATATATACATCTGTATACTCTGTTTTCTTCATCTGTGAGCTTGAAAATATGCGGAATTCCCTGCTCTGTAGATGTTATGCAGCGAGGGTTTTTACATTTTTTAATATTAACAAGCTTCTTAGGAAGTGCAAGCTTCTTCTTCTCAACCGTCTGTCCATCCTTGATGATACTTACAGTTATATCCGGATCAATATATCCAAGCACATCAAGATTGACATCATATTCCTGATCGATTTTTAAAATGTCCTTCTTACCCATTTTGTTGCTCTTAACATTCTGAAGAATTGCTATGCTGCAATCGAGCTTATCAAGCTCAAGGTCATTGTACACACGAAGTGCCATGCCTGCTGTAATATGGTCAAGAACAATTCCATTTTGTATACTGTCTATTCTCATTTATACATTCACCCCCAAAAGAGTCATTATAAGTGCCATTCTTACATATTTCCCATTCAATACCTGCTTGAAATAACATGCTCTTGGATCGTCATCTATCTCAACAGATATCTCATTTACTCTTGGCAACGGATGAAGTATAGCAAGGTCATCCTTCGCATTTTTAAGCTTTCCCTTATCTAATATATAGGTATCCTTTAATCGGATATAGTCTGCCTCATTAAAGAATCTTTCCTTCTGGACTCTGGTCATATAGAGTATATCAAGCTCTCCCATAACCTCCTCCATTGAGGAAACCTCCTTATATTCTATATTATTCTTCTCGAATATTTCTGTGATTATATAATTAGGAACTCTGAGCTCATTTGGAGAAATGAGTACGAATTTGATTCCCTCATATCTAGACAAAGCCTTTATCAATGAATGTACGGTTCTTCCGAACTTCAAATCACCACACATGCCTATTGTAAAATTATTAAGTCGTCCCTTCTCACGCTTTATTGTGAGCAGGTCAGCCAAGGTCTGTGTTGGATGGTTATGCCCGCCATCACCTGCATTAATGATTGGTACGCCTGACACCATGGACGCATACATAGGAGCTCCCTCCTTAGGATGTCTCATGGCTATAATATCAGCATAACAACTAACAACCCTTACAGTATCTCCCACGCTCTCGCCCTTTGTGGCTGATGACGAATCAGCAGAAGAAAAACCAAGTACATTACCGCCCAATTCCATCATCGCCGCCTCAAAGCTAAGTCTTGTTCTTGTACTTGGTTCAAAAAACAATGTTGCAAGCTTCTTACCCTTACATACCTCACTATATTTTTCTTTGTCGTCTATAATATCCTGTGCCAGGTCGAGAATACTGTCTATCTCTTCTACACTCAAATCTGTTGAATCTATCAGATGTTTCATGGAAAGCTCCTCCTATCACGTTATTTTCGTTCCTGTACCTCAGTTGTCTTTACATGGTTTTTATTCATCAGCTCTGCCACCTCGTGTCTGTCCCTTCTGTCACACACAAGCACATATTGTTTTCTGTTTGCGCGTATTTTCAATATAATTACATTGCTGTCATTTGCATCATCGACAAGCTTATAGCTCCTCATGAATTCCCACTCAAGAAAAGTCGTTCCTACAAGTGCTCCCTCATCGGTAAGTCCACTCTGTATTCTGGTTGTCAATATGACAAATAACACAAATGCAAGTATTGCCGGTACAAACACATAGAAATGTAAATAAAGCAGCATAGCAAGCAAAACCAGTCCAAGATTGGCGTATATAACCTCAGAATTATTCAGTTTGTGATGCAGTCTGCTCTTAATTATTATGCCAGACTGCTTCTTTATAGCGGATATGCAGACCATGACAGCGGTTGCAAACCCAAGGAATAAAACGAAGCCTAGTACGCCAATCCAAACATCCATATTATCTCACCTATATTACACCAAAAAACATATTATGACAATAGTGTCAGCATAACAGCTTTTTCTGCATGACGACGATTTTCCGCCTGGTCAAGTATATGCTCAAGGTTCCTGTCAATAACGCTCTGTGATATCTCATATCCTACATGCATAGGCATATCATGTAATACTATAGCACGACTTCCCTCAAGGAATTCGTCATTTATCTGATATGGCATCATCTTAGCCATAGTCTCTTCTTTTTTCTTAGCATATGCAGGATTGTTGAAGAACTCCATATCTACCCATGTATCTGTGTAAAGCACGTCCATCTCCTTAGCGTACTTCTTAGCTTCATCCATCGACATTGAAGGATCAAGCTCAACATAATATCCTGTTTTCTTAGCTTCCTCATAAAAATCATCACCACAGGCTGTATCATTTACAAGAGGAGTAAGTCCATAGATTGTGCCACACTGCATCTTAGCGAAGAATTCAACAAGCGAATTAAACACGTTGTTCTTAGCACCAATGTACATAAGCTTAACATTGAGACTGCCGAATTTCTCGATAATAGTAAGTGCGTCCGCAAGTATCTGGCATGGATGATATGAATTGTCACATCCATTTATAAATGGTACTGTAACATTCTTTCCAAACATCTCAACTGTCTCATTTTTAACAAGACGCGCCATGATGATATCTACGTTTCTGCATACATATTTTATCTCTGACACAGGCTCACCGAGAACAAAGTTAGAATCTCTCCAGAGTTGGTTATAATATGTTCCGCCAAGCTCTGTAATTCCTGTTGTAAATGATAAAAATGTTCTTGTAGATGTCTTTTCAAACAATGTATATAACTTTTTTCCTGCAAGTGCCTTACTGTACTTTTCCGGATTCTTCTTCATGTCTGCTGCAAGGTCAAGAATTGCCTTAAGCTCTTCAGCGGAAAAGTTCTTAAAATTCAACATGTTCTTCATAATATCTGTAATCCTTTCTTAAGCTTAAAGATACTTCTTAAGCTCCTCTGCCATATCTGTCTTCTCCCAAGGTAAATCAACATCTGTTCTTCCAAAATGTCCGTATGCTGCTGTCTGCTTATATATCGGTCTTCTAAGGTCAAGCATCTTAATGATTCCTGCTGGACGAAGGTCAAAGTTTTCTCTTATTATGTCAACCAGTTTTTCGTCATCAACCTTACCTGTTCCAAATGTGTCAACCATGATAGATGTAGGCTTTGCAACTCCGATTGCATATGACAACTGAATCTCGCATTTATCAGCAAGTCCTGCTGCAACAATATTCTTGGCAACATAACGTGCTGCATATGCTGCCGAACGGTCAACCTTAGTGCAGTCCTTACCCGAAAATGCTCCGCCGCCGTGACGAGCATATCCGCCGTAGGTATCTACGATTATCTTACGTCCTGTAACACCGCTGTCTCCATTTGGTCCACCAATTACAAAACGTCCTGTAGGATTGATAAAGAACTTAGTGTCCTCGTCTATCATATCCTGTGGTAAAACCTCATCAAAGACATATTTCTTGATATCTGCATGTATCTGCTCCTGAGATACCTCCTCACCATGCTGTGTTGAAAGTACAACAGCATCAAGTCTTGCAGGCTTGCCGTCATCATATTCAACTGTTACCTGTGTCTTACCATCCGGTCTTAAATATGGAAGAGTTCCATTCTTTCTTACCTCTGTAAGCTTAAGTGCAAGCTTGTGTGCAAGTGCAATAGGATAAGGCATAAGCTCAGGTGTCTCATTTACGGCAAAACCAAACATCATACCCTGATCGCCTGCACCGATTGCCTCTATCTCCTCATCACTCATTGTGTGCTCCTTAGCCTCAAGCGCCTTGTCAACACCCATAGCGATATCTGCTGACTGCTTATCAAGTGCAGTAATAACTCCACATGTATCACAGTCGAAACCATACTTAGCTCTGTCATATCCTATCTCTCTGATAGTCTCTCTGACAATGCTCTGTATATCTATCTGTGCCTTTGTTGTAATCTCGCCCATTACAAGCACAAGTCCTGTAGTTACAGCCGTCTCACACGCAACACGGCTCATTGGATCCTGCTCTAGAAGTGCATCCAAAACTGCATCTGATATCTGGTCGCAGATTTTGTCAGGATGTCCCTCTGTTACTGATTCCGAAGTAAATAGTACCTTTTCCATAATTCCTCCTATGAATTTTATTATATTTATCTCTCAAATCAGTGATTTGAAAAAAGAAAAATCCGGTCTGGCAACCGGATTTGAACATCTTATACTCAAATCCTCTTATTGCTCGACTACTATCGTTACTAATGCTAACTAGTATCGCTCAGGTTGGCACCTTCCGTAATGCTATGCACGCGGGGTTGCCGCAGTTTCATAGTCCCCTATGACTCCACTGCTCTGAATAAGAGAGATATCTTTTTATAAGATAAACTATTATTAATACGTTGTCAATAGATTTCAGCATATGCTATAATATTGTCGAATATAAAATTATGGTAATTGTGGAATATACTGTAATTTGAGGGAGAGAGCTATGAACAGTACAAATGATATGTATCTTATTATATTTGATGGGGCAAATCCGCCTCTTCGAGTAAATCTTTCCGACTATGGAAAGAACTACATAAATATCGGAAGAGAAGTAGACAATGATATTATTCTTACATCCCGTCTTGTTTCCAAATATCATGCACAGATAGTTATAGACAACAACAACTATTATCTATGCGACAATAACAGCACAAACGGAATCTATATTGATAATCAGAAAATTGCACAGTCGGCTCTTCTTCAGAGCGGCAATACAATTAAAATTGCAAGCGATGACTGTGAGGGTTCTGATGTTGTAACTATGTATTTCGGAAATGATAACAGAAACATGGGATGGTTTACAGTCAACATTTCAAACACGAATGAGCTTTGGATAGGAAGGGATGCTGACTGCCTAATCCAGATTAACAACAGCCGCGTGTCCAAGCATCATGCCAAAATCATGTATACCACTGATGGTTATTATCTGTACGACAATCACAGTTCAAATGGTGTATTCTTAAATGGCGAGAAACTTGATAAGAATGCCAAGCTTTCAGAACAGGATGTTATCCAGATTGCCAACTGTAAGATGGTGTTCTCATCTGAGCAGATAAGCTACATTATATATGACAGCGGAATTGAGGTAGAGACAAAGGATATCGTAAAAACGGTTCACACCTCAAAAGGAAATCTTAACATAGTAAACCACATCAACTTAAAGATTGAACCGGGTGAGTTTGTTGCCATTATAGGTGGCTCAGGAGCAGGTAAGTCTTCATTTCTTAACTGCATAAGTGGTTACAGCAAGCCAACCTCAGGTCAGGTGCTTATAAACGGAGATGACTTATATGACAACTACGAAACACTGAAACAGATGATTGGCTATGTTCCACAGGACGATATTGTTTATGAAAATCTTACCGTCTTTGGCATGCTTGACTATACTGCAAAGCTCCGTATGCCAAATGATACCACGCGTCAGGAAAGACACGATAAAGTAAACGAAGTAATAAAAATGGTTGAGCTTGAGGGACGCGAAAAGTTCCTTATTAAAAGTCTCAGTGGCGGACAACGAAAAAGAGTAAGTATTGCAGTTGAGCTTCTTTCAGATCCAAACCTGTTCTTCCTTGATGAGCCATCGTCAGGTCTTGATCCTGGTACAGAAGAAAACCTAATGATAATGCTAAGCAAGATGGCTAAGACAGGTAAAACGATTATACTTATTACCCATAACACCATGAATATACATTTGTGTGACAAAATTGTATTCTTAGGCAAAGGAGGTAACCTTTGTTATTATGGTGAACCTGATGGAGCATACCAATTCTTCGGTGTCGAGAAGCTAGTACGAGTGTATAATATGGTAACTGAACATTCCGAAGAATGGAAAAACGCCTACAACAGTTACTATGGCAATCAAATCACATCAGCCGACAATGATGCACCTCTAACAGAGAGCAGTGTCAAGATGGCACGAAAGGGAAGTATTCTTCACCAGACCTCTGTGCTCACAGGGCGGTATTTTAACCTGATGTTCCGGGATATAAAAAGATTACTGCTATTACTGCTTCAGGCACCTCTGCTTGGTGTATTACTTTACCTTGTTGCAGATGACACTGTATACAAGCAATACGAAATGACAAAGGCTGTGCTGTTCGCACTTGCCTGCTGTGCATTTTGGATTGGAATACTTAATTCCATTCAGGAGGTCTGCAAGGAGCGAACAATACTTAAACGTGAGTATCTCTCCGGGCTTAGCATGACAGCCTACATTCTGTCCAAATTTATTGTACTTGGCTTTTTCTGTCTGGTACAGTCAGCTCTGCTGCTTGGTACAGTAGGTGTATTGATTGGTTTGCCTGAAAATGGCATATTCTTATCCGGCTGGCTTGAAATGTATATATCCGTATTTTTAACCGCTTTGTCTGCGACTTCAATGGGACTTTTTGTCTCATCACTATTTAACAATGCAGACAGGGCTATGACAGTTGCCCCTATCCTGCTCATGCCACAGATACTTTTCTCAGGACTTGCATTCCAGCTATCCGGTGCAATAGAAAAAGTATCATATGTAGTATCATGCAGATGGGCAATGGAAGCATTTGGAAGTATTGCAGACCTTAATAACACAACACTTAGAATTCAGGAAACAATACCTGAGATGGTGCATGAGGCTGAAAACTTTTACACACATTCAACATGGCACCTTATGTTTTCATGGGAAATACTTCTTGGGTTCACGATAATATTCGGAATATTATCATATGTAGCCCTGGCTAATATAGAAAAATCCTGACGGAGGACATGGCAATGACTAAAGAAATTGGAACATTTATAAATAACAGATACAGGATAGATGGTATCTTAGGTGAAGGTGGTTGCGGAACCACCTACTATGCCTTAGACAGCGTTTCAAACTCATATATCGCACTTAAGGAGCTATCCATCAGTCCAGAGGAGATTGACAATAATATAATAGCAGCTCTGCTTAATATGGAAAAAATACCCGGCATCGTTTCCTTATATGATTTCTTCTCCTTTGAAAATACTTATTATGTTGCGATGGAATACATACAGGGTATGAATGCAGTCTCATATTTTGATACATACAGGACTTCTCTTAACGAGCAGCAAATACTCGGTATAATGCAGCCCGTCATAAATGGTGTGGCATATCTTAACTCTATGGGAATAATCCACGGGGACATAAGCACCAATAACATAATGGTTGATATGAACGGTTATGGCGTGCTAATCGACCTTCCGATAGGCAGCTTTTCATCCCGAATAAAGCAGGGATTCTCGCCAATAGAGCTGTACTATAACCCACCTATGCCTAATGCCACAACGGATGTATATGGTTTATCAGCAACTCTGTACCATATGTTCACAGGTGCTGTGCCAACCGATGCATATCAGGTAAGTCTCGGCAACAGCATAACCAATGTTAAATCACTTAACAGCAACATATCTGATAATACCGCCTCAGTAATTACACAGGGACTTTCATACGAGGCAAACGCAAGGCATAGTGATGTAAAGAGCTTTGGCGATGAATTATACAAACTATCATCAGCAAATGCACAGCCTGCACCTTCTGCACAAGCAGCAGGCAAACCATACATAGCAAGCTCATCCATGAAAACCTATGATCCAAAATCTGACAAGATTCAGGATAGCTCAAAGAAGGCTTCCACAGACACAAAAACCAATAAAAATTCTGCAAAGAAAAAGCGTATTTTTATTGCCTTCGGAATAGTTGCTGCACTACTCGTAATCCTCGGTGTAAGCATCACTGTATATGTCATTTCAAACAAAAAACAGGATGACGAAAATGAGCAGGCACAGTCAGAGCAGGCAGAGCAACAGGCAATGGAGGAAGAGGAATATGCGGAAAAAATGGAGAAATATGCGGATGCAGTTGAAGAAATCAACAATCCGACAAGCTGGGATGCTGTAGACGAAGCAGTCAAAACGCTCATGGAGCTTGGCGACTTTGAGGACAGCAAATCTATATTATTTGACACAGCATATTCATTTTTAGTTGATTATGATGATTACGACAGAGCGCTTAATATATATGAATATCTGGACGAAGATACAGATGACGACGGAGTAAGCGGCAAGGAATGGTGCGATGAATGTAACTTCCAAAAGGCCTTAAGGCTATATTACGATGATGATTACACTGCCGCCAAGGATATACTTGAAGACTTAGATCCTTACACAAGTATCCTAAATTCAAGTGATAAGAGCACAGATATATTAGATGAATGTAATTACCAGATTGCACTCTCTGATGTATATAACGAAAACTCATCTGGCTATGCAGCTGCCGAAGATATATTCTGGGAACGAAGCGACTATGATGCCCTCTCAAACCTTGCATCTAACTATTATAATGCAGGCGATTACGACAAGGCAGAAGAAATATATATGGAACTCGCAGAAAAATCCGGTTACAGCTACGAGGATGAAATTCATAACTGTCAGGCAGCCAGCAATCTTGCAAACAAATATGCCTCATATAGTGCTACTGAATCAACAATATATGACACCAATTCAGGAACAGTCAATTCATATGTTGACCAGAATACAGCAGAAGACTATATGGATTATATGTACGGTTCACTTAAAAATCAGAATGGTGAAAGCGTCGATATCACGCAGATTGAAATAAATGGACAAAAATATGGCATCAAGAAAATTGCAATTGACACCAGAAACAGCACAAATATTCAGGTGACATTTTTCTACCTTGATTCACCTGACACAGAACACACTATGACCTATCAGGCGGACGTAGAATATACTGTAACCAACGAAGACGGCAGTACATACACATCCAGCCACAACGAAGTCATAATTGATGGTGTTTCCTATGCCGGATATTGGGACTAACCGACACTATCAACATAACAATTAATACACCTAGCAGAACGCCAGCACTATCAAGCATAACGTCTGATAGCTGCCCGCTTCTGCCGGGTACAAATAATTGGTGAAACTCATCTGAGGCTGCATAAATAGTTCCAAGCAGCCACGCAAATAACACATTGTATCTCCATCTTCTGTCTTTTTTGTATAAAAAACCTGTCACACATATTCCAAGAACTGTATATTCAAGTGCATGTGCAGTTTTCCTTATAGGATGGTCTACCTTCGCAGCAAACTCAAGCTGCTTATCAGCAGATAAATCACTAAATGCAGGAACAACTATACGTCCAACAGCCATACCTACATTGTAGCTGTCTCCTGTGGACTCTACACCGTTCCTGCATGAAAATGAAAATATTACAGCCATCCATATAAGCATAAGTATAAAGAAAATCCTACGCCTAACCAACTATAACAACTCCTGCTCTGCCATGGTAAGTGCCGCAAAAATTACGGCATCCATATCATAATATTTATATTCGCCAAGCCTGCCGCCAAATATAACCTTAGCCTCGCGGTCAGCCAATGACTTATATTCCATATATCTGGCACTGTTTTTCTCGTCATTTACAGGGTAGTAAGGCTCATCTCCTACCTTCCACTCCGAGCTGTATTCCCTGCTTATGACAGTCTTTTCCTGAGTGCCGAATTCAAACCATTTGTGCTCTATTATTCTCGTCCAAGGTGTATCACTATCAGTATAATTAACCGCAGCATTGCCCTGATAGTTAGGCATATCGAGTACCTCTGTCTCGAACCTTACCGAACGATAATCAAGTGCTCCAAGACTATAGTCAAAATATGCATCTATAGCTCCTGTGTACACTACCTTATCTGCCATATTGTCATATTCACTCTTATTTTTCAGGTAATCCTCTCCAAGTCTTACCTCTATACCATCCAACATACGACCTACCATAGCTGTATATCCACCCATCGGTATACCCTGATAAAGTGCATTAAAGTAATTATTATCAAATGTAAAGCGCACAGGCAGTCTCTTTATAATGAATGCAGGAAGCTCACTGCAAGGTCTGCCCCACTGCTTTTCCGTATATCCTTTTATAAGCTTCTCGTATATATCTGTACCTACAAGACTTATCGCCTGCTCCTCTAAATTCTTAGGGTTGCTTATTCCTGCCGCCTCTTTCTGTGACTCTATCTTAGCCTTCGCCTCAGCAGGAGTTATAACTCCCCACATACGGTTAAATGTGTACATATTAAACGGCAGTGAATAAAGCTCACCATGATAATTGGCAACCGGCGAATTCGTGAATCTGTTAAATTCCGCAAACTGACCTATATAATCCCAAACCTTCTTATTATTAGTGTGGAATATATGTGCTCCGTACTTGTGTACATTTATTCCCTCTGTCTCTTCAGTGTATACATTTCCAGCAATATGGTCTCTCTTATCAATAACCAGAACTGATTTCCCACGTTTCTTTGCCTGCTGAGCAAACACAGCACCATATAATCCCGCACCTACAACCAAATAATCGTACATCTTATATCCCCCATTAATTTCATTTGCGACAAATGTTCAAGAATCTACTATTGTTCTGCATCTTCAGTCTGCACAGTTATAGTCTTGCCAGCATACATATCTTCCAGATATTGCTTTGCCTGTTCTATAGTGCTCTCATCAGGAACCATAACATAGAGCTCCTGTGCTCCGCCTGAATATGTTGTTGCCATACTGTCATAACCATTTACACTGTATGTCTGTATATCCCATGCCTTCATATCAGACAACTGGAACTGTACTAATTCTGATATCTCATCATATGTCATGCTTGTAACTATGTTAGATGATATCTCGTCCAATACCTGCTTGTAATTCTTAAGCATATCTGAGGTTGCCAAATCATTGATAACAGCCTTTATAACTGCCATCTGATTTCTACCTCTCTGTCTGTCACCATCAGTAAATACATGTCTTTCTCTTGCAAATACCAGCGCTGCCGCACCATCAAGCTGATTATATCCCTGTGTATATGTAAATCCGTTTGAGCTGAATGCATAATCCGAATATACATTAACTCCGTCAAGTGCATCTATAATATTCTCAAAGCCTGTAAAGTTTACCTTTACATAATTATCAACATTTACACCATAGAGCATAGCAAGTGTATCAGCAGATACATCTACACCATACATACCAGCGTGGGTAAGCTTATCCTTCTGTCCCTTTGAAATAGAAAGTGGCACATAGTAATCTCTAGGTGTGCTTATCATAAGAATCTGTCTTGTATCAAGGTTCGCCGTAAGCAAAATATTAACATCACTATTGTGATTCTGCTCCGGCTTACCCGGTGTATCAACTCCACTTATATATATAGTAAATACTGAATCACCACTGTCCAGATAATCATCTGAATTATCTGCTTCCTTGACCTCAGACTCAATATCCTTAAATGCTATTGACTTTACTCTGGACTTGAAATCCTCATATCCAGGCGTCTCAGTTATGAAGCCCTCATACGCTGAATTAAGAACTATAGCCTGTACTGACTGGTCATACAGCCCCGATGCAAGTGCAAGTGCACTGTCATACTCTGTATTGGCAAGCTCCTTGCCTACCTCTTTCTCCATATCTGACATAACGGAATCTGTATTTTCCCTATCCAAGGTACTTAAGATACCAAACAGGTAATCCTTAGCATCATTTATATCATTTGCAGGATCATCCACAAGAACATACACCTGTATATTATCTATCTGTGTGGTAATACCTGTCATCTCGCTGAGCTTCTTGTATGTATAATTAACATACACACTTCCTATTATCATAACTGCTATAAGAAGTATACTTATAACCTTTGTTACAATTCCACCTATATTCCATCTCTGTGCAAATACAAAACCTACGGTAATTGCCACAAGAACTACTGCCGAAATAATAAGATATATCACTGGCAATACCTTTAATCTGGCCACCATAAACATCAAGACAAGTCCTGACACAAACATCAATCCGCTTATGATATAACCTGCCACCTTAAGTATCCCTGTCAGTTTTTTTGTACTCATATTTTTCTCCTAAATTGTATTGTATTTCCTTCCCCGATTTAATGAAACAATTAGTTTTTACTATAAGCATTCAGAGGGAAAATGTCAATATTAAGTGTGTTAATCTCAGCTCCAAAATTTCCAGATATCCGGCTGATAACCGATAGATGAGTAAATTAACTCGTCGTTGTGGTTTCCATCTGGTCTGCCTTAAAAAATACTGCAAACTACTTGTATTTTTCATTTGACCGCGCTATAATAATGCCGTTATTGATAATGGTGTTATTGATTTGTAGGAGGTAAAGACATGGCAAATAAGGATCATTCCCTTGACAACGGCATTACAAAAGCTGCCTATGAAGAATTTCTTTCCTGCGGATTTCAGAAAGCATCCCTCCATAAAATAGCCGAAAAAGCTGGCGTTACCACTGGTGCGATCTACACACGCTATAAAAACAAGGATGCGCTGTTTGTCAGTCTCCTGCAAGATTTCCTTGAAACGATGGAGGAAATATTTACTCCTGTGGCAGAGGAATATGAACGAGCGAAAAAGAGCGTCAGGACAGAGGATATTATCAGCGCTATCAATGCAGAGGAGAAAATTTACTTCCAGCTGTTGACCGAACATTATGACGACTGTACCCTGTTTTTCAGCCGCAGTGATGGGAGCTCCGTTGAAGCAACACTACAAAAGCTTATAGATTGTAAGACAAAACAGACCGTTGAATTTTTCTCAGATGTCTATGGGAAAGCACCAAACGAGAACGCTATACGCTTGTTGATGGGGTCACAGTTCTGGTATTTCAGACAGTTGCTAAACGAGCATCTGGAGGAAGATAAAATGCTTGTCTGTCTGCATACACTGATTGATTTCTTCAATGCCGGTTGGCGACAACTGTGCGATTCACTAAAATGAACAGCCTAAAATGTCAGGGCGGTACTCCCGCCCGTTTCTTAGAACGGCTGGTTAGTTTAAACTAACTAAAAGGAAGAGATAACCATGATAAATTTTGAATTTGAATTTCAATATGCGGAGGAAAAAGCCCCAGTGCTTCGGCAGACTATTGGCAGTATTACGAAAGGGCGCTGTGTGGTACTTTGTGGAGGCAGCGGATGTGGAAAATCCACGCTGCTGCGCTGCATCAACGGACTGATTCCGCAGTTTTACGAGGGTGAATTGAAAGGCTTTTGCCGTCTTGCCGGCAAAGATACAGATGGACTTAGCATCGGTGAAATCGGCGAGTTTGCAGCATCGGTCTTTCAGGATCCGCGCAGCCAGTTTTTTACCGTAAACAGCTCGAACGAGGTGGCATTCGGACTTGAAAATCATGGTCTGTCGCAGGACAAAATACGGCAGAGAGTTGACGAGGCATTTCGGACTTTTCACCTTGAACATCTGAAAGACCGCAATGTTTATGAGCTATCCAGTGGCGAGCGGCAGCTTATTTCCATCCTCTCTGCCTGGGCGATGGACACCGACATCTTTCTTCTTGACGAGCCGACAGCAAACCTGGACTTTGCGGCAACGAAACAGCTGAAAAGTATTTTGTTTGCGCTGAAAAAGCAAGGCAAAACCATACTGCTCAGTGAGCACCGTCTGTACTATCTTGCCAACATTGCCGATGAATATTGGGTCATGGCAGGCGGCGAGATCAAGAAAAAATACACCGCGGCAGAAGCAAAAGCACTCTCGCCGGAGCAATTGCACACACTCTGTCTGCGTACACTTGACCTTGATAAAATTGATGTGCAGAGAAAAGAACCTCCATACGGGGATGCACCGCAGGTGCTTACTGTTTCGGATGTGTATTATAAATATGGCAGAAAAGCAGGTGCAACGCTTTCCGGCGTGGATTTTTCCGTACGCAGGCATGAAATCGTCGGACTTGTGGGTGCAAACGGCTGCGGCAAGACAACAATCGGCAAATTGATCGCAGGACTTTACCGTCCATCAGGCGGTAGAATCACGCTTTTTGGAAAAGTGCAAAAAAACAAACAGCTGCAAAAGCAGGTGCTGTTCATTATGCAGGAAGCGGAATTTCAGTTCTTCACAAACTCCGTTCTGCATGAACTGCAATACGGACATATGGTCACGCCGGAGCTTGAAAAAAAGACTGAGCGGCTCTTAAAAGATATGGGAATGTGGAAATGTCGTGACCGCCACCCGTTTTCTCTATCCGGCGGGCAGATGCAAAAGCTGACACTGATGATGGCATATCTCTCTGACAAGCCACTTGTCATACTAGACGAACCGACCGCCGGTCAAGACGCCGAAAGTCTGGAGCGGTGCACTGCACTGATCCGTGAAATGCGGAAAGAAAAGACTGTTCTCATTATTACGCATGATCTGGAACTGATCGCAGGCGCATGTGACCGCTGCATTGGGCTATCACGGGGGCATGCCGAAACAGAATTTTCCATACAGTCGGAACAGGATATGCAAGCGGTGCGACAGTATATGGAACACTTTCATCCTGCCTCAATACAGACAAAAAAGCAGCACAAAGAGCTGTTTCACCCTGCAACAAAGCTGATTTATTGGCTTGCACTGATGGTTGTGATATCCACTTCAAACAACTGCTTGGTCTATTCCACATATGCGGCGCTGATCATTTTGACCGCTGTTGACGGATGGCTTGGAACGTTTCTTGCGGGCAGTATAAGCTTCGTGGCACTGTGGGCAGCAAACGCACTGTTTCCGAACACAGTATTCTCGTTTATGCTAGTGCTGTTTCCGCGTATCATCGCTATCGGCATTACTATGCGGACACTGATCGGACGCAACGAAGCAAGCCGCACATTGGCGGCACTGCGCAATATGCACCTTCCTGAACGACTTATTATGATCGTTGCTGTGATCTTCCGCTTCTTTCCGGTGCTCTCTGGCGATATGAAGCTGCTGCGGCAATCGATTCGCACGCGCGGAGCATTTGCAACGCCGTGGCAGAAGCTATGTGCACTGCCATCGTATATAGAAATTCTGACGGTTCCTATGGCGCTGCGTGTCATCCGCATTGCGGAAACGCTTTCCGCCTCCGCCGAAACGAGAGGCATAGATCTTCGGTTACGAAAGAGCAACTATATCTCTCTTCATTTTTCCGCATGGGACATTATATTTTGCGTCCTGCTGGCGGCGGCGGTCGCTATCGGCATTATTTTGTGACAGCTGCCCTAAAAGTGGCTTTCAATATAAAAATATACATAAAGGAGTTTTTCGTCTATGAAAACCATAAGCACAAACAAACTAAAAATCAAGGACATCATTACTGTCGTCCTGTTGGCACTCATCAATGTTGTGATCTTCTTCGCAAGCTCACTTTTGTATGCAACGCCAATCACCATTATTCTTATGCCCGTATTCTTTGCACTGCTGGAGGGTGTCGTTTACTTTATTATCGGTACAAAGGTCAAGAAGCCCGGTGCGATCCTTATTTACAGCATTGTTCGCGCCATTATGGGCGGATATCTGCCGTACATCATTCTGTTTATCCTTTCTGGCGTCATTGCAGAACTGCTACTTTGGAAGATCGGCTACGGCAATGGAAAAGCGCTGACCATCAGCTACATCATCAATCAGGTATTTGCTGCTTTCGGAAGCACCGTGATTCCATATAGCATTGCTGCAAAAGCGATGGCAGATCAGATGGTGACCGATGGTCGTCAGAACAATATCCTAAAGGCTTCTGAAATTCTTCAGTCGTGGTGGTCTGTTGCTCTGGTTGCAGGCGTGATCATCGCTGCATTCATTGGTGCAACCATCGGTAAGAGAATTGCAAAGAAGCATCTTGCTGCATAATATATAGGAGGAATTACCCATGAACAAAACCTTAGAACCGCAACGCTCCGCTTCTTCTTGGCTTATGGAACTTGCGGATGGCAGGCGCAGCGAATACGCTCTGAGTATCCTAGTGGCTCTGATCGGCGTTGCCTGCTCGCTTATCCCGTATTTCATCATCATTAAAATCATTACTGCGCTTGTAAACGGCACGGCGGAGCTGACGCAGTGCATGATACTCTGTGCATGGATGGCGCTGTGCTGGGTGCTGCGCTATGTGCTGCACAGCGTATCCACATCCCTTTCCCATCATGCCACATTTCATGTGCTTGCCAACACTCGCATACGACTGCTCGACAAGCTCGCAACACTTCCACTTGGCACAGTGCTTGACCGCTCCTCTGGCTCGTATAAGAATATCATCGTGGAGAGGGTCGATTCCATCGAAACGACACTTGCGCATCTTCTTCCGGAAATGACCTCCAATATTATCGGTGCATTGGCAGTGCTGGTGCTACTGTTTATTGAGGACTGGCGCATGGGGCTCTCCATGTTCATCGTTCTGCCACTCGGAATTACCTGCTTCATGTCGATGTTCAGTGGGTATAATGAGAAGTTTCAGCGTGCCGTCGCCTCGACAAAGACGCTCAACGACACTGCTGTGGAATATATTGGTGGCATTGAAGTCATCAAGGCGTTCGGTCAATCAAAAACCAGCTATGCAAAATTCGTATCCGCCGCAAAGGAGGGTGCGGACTGTTTCATCGACTGGATGCGCGGCAGCCTGTTCGGGCAGGTCGCAGGGATGGCGATATTTTCCTCAACACTGCTTGGAATTCTGCCGGTTGGCTGCCTGCTTTACATGCACGGCACACTGTCAGCCGAAACCTTTCTTTCGGTCATTGTCCTTTCGTTCGGCGTCATGCAGCCGCTGATTACAGCATTCTCCTACACCGACGATATCGCACAGGTAACAACAATCGTCGGCGAGGTGGCGGATGTGCTTTCCGGCGAGGATATGCAACGCCCAAAAAAAGCAGAAAAGCTTCCTGCCGATAACTCAATCGAGCTGAAAAACGTCCACTTTGCCTACCATGAAAAGGAGGTATTGCATGGCATAAACCTACACATCAAACCGGGCACGGTCAACGCTCTTGTCGGTCCGTCCGGCAGCGGTAAATCCACCATTGCGCGCCTTATCGCCTCTCTTTGGAATGTAAAGGACGGGGCTATCGAGCTTGGTGGTGTGGACATCCGCACCCTGCCTCTCAAAGAGTGTACCGATCGTATCGCCTATGTATCGCAGGACAACTATCTTTTTGACCTTTCGGTCATGGACAACATCCGCATGGGGAAAAAAGGCGTAAGCGACGAAGAGGTTATATATGCTGCGAAAAAATGCGGCTGCCACGAGTTCATCATAGGGCTTGAAAACGGCTATCAGACCGTGTGCGGTGCCTCCGGCGGGCATCTTTCCGGCGGGGAGCGTCAGCGTATCTCGATTGCCCGCGCCATGTTAAAAGATGCACCTATTGTTATTCTCGATGAGGCAACCTCCTACACCGATCCGGAAAACGAGGCGGTCATTCAGTCCGCACTGGCACGGCTGGTGCAGGGAAGGACACTGCTGGTTATTGCACACAGACTTTCCACTATTGCGGATGCCGATCAGATCATTGTTGTCAATCAGGGACAGATCGAAGCAACCGGCACACAGGAAGAGCTGCTTGCATCTTGTCCGCTTTATAAAGCCATGTGGGAAGCTCACATCAGCGTAAAAGACGACGGGGAGGTGGCATAATGTTTAAAACTCTAAAAAAATTCTTTGCTTTCTGCGGCGAAGAAAACAAAAAAATGTTTGTTGCCTCAATCTGGCTGGGCATCATCAGTGCGATCTGCTCCGCTATGCGTATCCCTGCCGCCGCCATCGTCATTCAGGCACTACTCGACAATGATGTAACGATGGCGACTCTTTGGATGAGCCTCGGCGTGATCGTGATCTCATTGGTCATCACCATTGCTATCAACATGAAGTCCACCATGCTCCAGACTCGAGCGGGCTACCGCGCTTGTGCCAATAAGCGCATTGAAATCGCTGAACACCTGCGGTATCTGCCCATGGGCTGGTTCAACGACAACAGTCTCGGCGAAGTCACTTCCGTTACAACGAACACTATGGAGAACATGGCAAATATCGCCACCCGTGTGGTCATGGTCACAACGCGGGGCTTTCTGACCTCCGGTATCATCTCAGTCATGATGTTCCTGTTTGATTGGCGTATGGGACTTATCACGCTTGCGGGGCTGATCCTGTTCTTTGCTGTCAATGCCGCTATGCAGCGGGCGGAGCAAGCACTGGCACAGCGAAAATTTGACGCCGATGAACGGCTTGTATCCAAGGTTTTGGAATATGTACAGGGGATCGCTGAGGTCAAGAACTTCAATCTGACCCATGATTCCACGACACAGGTACATGGTGCCGTGGAGGAAGCCCGCAAGGCGTCCTTCGGCATGGAAATACCATCGGTGCTGTACATGCTGGCGCAGTTTATCATCAACAAGCTTACCGGCATTGTCATCTGCGTCGCAGCAATCATCTTTTACTTTGGTGGCACCATGGAGCTTTCCAACTGCCTTTTGATGCTTATTTGCTCATTTATTCTCTTTGAGCAGCTTGATAGTGCAGGAAGCTTTTCCTCGCTCTTCCGCTCTATTGACATCGGCGTAGACAAGGCGAATTCGATTCTTTCCGTGGAGCCCATGGACATCGAAGGCGAAGAACTGACACCGGAACATGAGGATATTACTCTCTCTCATGTTAATTTCTCCTATGACAGCAAGCCCATTCTGCATGATGTATCAATGAATATTCCGGAAAAGACCACCGTTGCGATTGTTGGTCCCAGCGGCAGTGGCAAGACCACGCTGTGCAATCTCATGGCGCGGTTCTGGGATGTGCAGAGCGGCAGTGTGAGCCTGAACGGGCGCGATGTGCGAGAATACAGCTATGACAGCCTGATCCGCAATTTTTCCTTCGTGTTCCAGCGAACCTATCTGTTCTCTGACACGATAGCCAACAACATCCGCTTTGGCAGACCGGACGCTTCTCTTGACGAGGTGAAAGCAGCCGCAAAAAAAGCGCGTTGCTATGACTTCATCATGGCTCTGCCAAATGGCTTTGACACCATAATCGGCGAAGGCGGTGCAACTCTTTCCGGCGGCGAGCGCCAGCGTATTTCCATCGCACGGGCAATTATGAAGGACGCGCCTATTATCATTTTGGATGAAGCGACCGCCAATGTTGACCCTGAGAATGAAAAGGAACTGATGGAAGCCGTTTCTGAGCTGACTCACAACAAGACTGTCATCATGATCGCTCACAGGCTCAAAACAGTACGCAACGCCGACCAAATCTTCGTTGTCGACCACGGCGAGATCGTTCAGCAGGGTACGCATGACGAACTGGTTGCCGTTGACGGTCTTTACCGCCGCTTTGTGGTCGAGCGCAAGCAGGCTACCAGATGGAAGGTGTGAAACTGCATGGCTCGGTGTTATTAAGCTGAGCGTTAGTCGTGCTTTTTCTTTATCTGACAGATACCTGTTGCACAGTTGCCGAGAGAATTTATTAACGACACTGTTATTTCAAACAAAGGCTTATTTATGTCGGCGTGGATGAGAAAACTGCCGAAAAAGTAAAAAAAACAAGGTTCGTACCAAGCTTTCAACTGATACGAGCCTTGCTTTTTATTGCTGATTAACCTTCGTTTTTAGTTCGGCTATGACATATAACCAAGAAATATTCAGGTATAAGGAAGTCAGCAGTTTCAGAAATCGAGATGGCTATTGGCGTTAGCAAGGAAGAAGCGGAGATATTGGTAGAAAAATACTGGTAAAAATATCAATAAATTTAAAAACTGCCATTCAACGAATTTCCATCCGCTAAATGACAGCCTGTTATTTTCCTGCTATATTCTCTTTCTAATAGCCTTAGCGAGTGCCTCCTGCTCCTCAGGCTTAGTCTCGTTCTGCTTCCATGTAAGATTAATGCCATCATCCTTATGTCTAGGGATAAGATGTAAATGGAAATGATTAACTGTCTGTCCGGCAACCTCACCATTGTTTTGAACTATGTTCATACCATCGCAGTTAGTCTCCTCCTTAAGGGCTCTGGCAACTACTGTTGCAAGAGAGAACAGCTTGCCTGCTGTCTCACCATCTATCTCAAATATATTATCGAAATGCTCCTTTGGAATAATAAGTGCATGTCCCTTATTGGCAGGTGCCACGTCAAGCATTACCTTAAACTCTGGTGTCTCATAAATAGTTGCTGACGGAATTTCCCCCTTTGCTATCTTACAAAAAATACAGTCATCCTTTACCATATTGTTATATCCTCCTTATATTTTGAATCCTCTGTTACTATAGTCTACACCCAAAGTGCTCTCATTTAAAGTCCCTCTTCCATATGTGAGACCAGCGTACACCTGATGAGTATTCTTCATAACAGGGCCATCTGTGTCAAGTCTGTGAAGCTCCTCAAAGGCAACCCTTAACTGTCCAAGCATACCCTTGGCAAGCTCCAAATCCTGTGGGCACCTCTTCACTGATGAAGCAACAAGCCTTCCATATACATATCTTAATACAGAGATTACATCTCTGCCCTGCTTATCAGAAGGTACAAAACATGAAATAAGCTCATTTAAGGTTCTTCGTGCTTTATCTATACTCTTCATATAACCATCAATATCGGTACTATACAGCCTTATTGCATCGTCTATAAAAACCTGCTCCATATCACAGAGCACAAGTATAAGTCCGCTATGATTCTCCTGAGTTGTCCTTCTGGTAAACTCTTTTATCTGTTCATTTGTCATGTTCACCCTCCACGCTACGCTGCCACATCAGTCTTTTACTGAAGCAGCTGCAATATAGATTCCGGACGCTCATTTGATTTCTGCATCATGGATATAGCTGCCTGTGACAGAACCTCCTGCTGTGTATAGTTAGTCATCTCCTCAGCCATATCTGTGTCCATTATTCTGGAGTATGCTGCGGTGATACTCTCGCCCTGCACCTCAAGATTATCGTACACATCCTCCAAACGATTCTCATATGCGCCAAGCTTAGAACGAATCTTGGATATTCTATCTACAGCCTTGTCAATAGCCTCTACAGCCTTCGATGCATGTTCGTGTGTGTACATTATCAGGTTGTCTACACCAAGGCTCTCCGCTCCAACGTCAGGGATATCAAGAGATATCTGCTCGCCAGAATTAGAGCCTGTCTGTATAACCATTGTTCCTGCTGACAAAACCTCGATAGAAGTGCTGACACTTCCCTTAGCAGCAGCTCCCGGCTCAGTTGTTACCGTCATACTAAATCCATTTCTATCAACTATATTAATATCATTTCCATTTGTTGTAAAGGATGCTGTTGTTGAAAATCCATCCTGTGTTACAGTTATTGCCGCCTCACAATCTGTTCCATAAGTGACATCCTTATCTGTAACTCCAAGTATATTGGCAAGTGCAGGATTATCAACACTTATCTCAATCTTCTGTGAAGAGCCATATTCCTTTGTTCTGAAATACACCGCTGCACCTGAAGCAAAATCTGATTCTGTGTCGCCACCATCAGCAGATGCAAGAACATCCACGCCTATCTTTGATAAATGTGTCTGGAGCTCCTCAAATACATTTGTCATAGTCATGCCCTCTGTAATGTATACAGAAAATCCATTGACCTTCAATGTTCCAGCCTGCTCCTTAGTGATTGTCTGTCCTGAATATGTAAGTCCGGTTCCATATAAAGCCTGTGTCGCATCTGCCGTAACAGTGAGCTCATAAACTCCTGTACTGACGGACTCTGATATATAAGTTGCCTTAATGTTAGGATCACTTGAAAGTGAACGTCTTGTCATATCTCCGTTAAGAAGCTTCTGGTCATTGAATGCTGTAGTGTCAACTATCTGGTCTATCTCCTCCTTAAGAGAATCTATCTCCTCCTGAATTGCATCCCTGTCATCCTCATAATTGACATCATTCGCAGCCTGAATTGCAAGCTCTCTCATTCTTCCCAATATAGAATGAATCTCATTTAAACCACCCTCGGCAGACTGAATAACAGATATACCATCATTAGAATTAAGTGATGCTCTGTCAAGTCCTCTAATCTGGGCACTCATCTTAGTTGAAATGGCAAGTCCGGCAGCATCATCAGCAGGACTTGTAATCTTATATCCTGATGACAGTCTCTCCATGGACTTGGCAATATTCTTATTTATAGTAGCAAAATGGTCACTCGCATTAAGTGCAAGTGAATTATGATTTATTCTCATAACCAGACCTCCATATCTATCTTATCATTTTTAAGCTCAATCATCTATTTTTATTATCGGACCTTTTGTTGCATTTCTAAACATCAAACGATTAATTATCTAAGGATAGAAGCTACAGATTTAACTATATCCACAGCAGCATCATATATACTTCTTGCTAAAGGTCTGTTATCTGCCTGCACAGCTTCCTCATCATCCTTAATTACTCCGACAGATATATCATATGTACCATATCCTGCCTGTTTAAGTCCAGCCAAAAGCTCATCTGCATGTACACTCAACAATTCATTGCCATCGCTGTTATCGGAAATAACATAACCTCTTAGATTATTATCACCATCGAGCTTTACTGTCATCTTAACCTTACCCATAAGCTTACCGCTTGTGCTGAGCTCTATGCTACCTGACCTTCTCTCGTCATGCTTAACGGTCAGATTTACTACACGGACACCATCCTCAGTCTGCACCGGAACCTGATACTTATCACGTCTTGCCATACCTCCAAGGATATTAAATCCAGCCTGAACAATCTTTACAGAGGAAATATCCATAGATGAAATCGTGCCAGCCGCTCCAGCCTGATACATAAACGCTGTAAGATTATCTCGCAAATCCTCATATGTAAGCGACATATCCGTACCATTTCTTAAGCTCTCCAATATACTGTCAGCCTCGAATTCTAACGGTATCTCTGCTCCGGATATCGACTTAGACATATTCTCGGTCTCATCATCAATCATATCGTCCTTAGTGCTATCTTTAAATTTCATCTTGGAGAGAACCTCTGATACAAGGTCGTACAAGCCCCCATCAGATAAAAGCTCTGAAACTGCCTGCACATTTACAAGGGAATACTTAAGTTCGTTCTCCTTAATAAAATCACTGACCTCCTGTGTCATACTGTCAGAAGCCTTGGTAATATACGCCAAATCAATCTGCTCATCAATTCTCTTTCCAGAAAACTCTCTCTCGGCAAGCATACCAAAATCATCATCTATACTTACATCAAGCCCTGCTGCCTTCCTGCTTCTCATTGCAGATATAAGATTTCTTACAGTAAGATTTCCCCCATTTGCAAACAGATATCCAGCCTCCCTGTCGCCCGACTTGGCAAGACTGCTCATAACACGATATATACCTATGTAGCTCTCCCTCTCCTCAGGAGATATCTCGCCACGATTCTCCATATCCCTTAAATATGTCGCAAAATTATCCGCCTCGGTTACTCCATTATTATAATTTCTCTCGCGAACAATTTGATTAAGCTCAGAAATATCCATATCAAGAGGATTAATTCCGTCCCTTATAACTGAAATAACAGCCTCCGGATAGAAATTCTGTATCAGCTCATTGACCTGATTATCGTAATCTGCCACCTGATTTATATTATCCTCTGTAATCTCAATAGAATTATATCCAAGTATACGGACAGCTCTCCTATTCTCATCACTCACCGGCATATCAAGTTCTTTTAAGATATCATCAACATTAGAAAATGCCTTGCTTATGCTGTCCCCCATGTCTGCGCGCGGTGCTGTCCCAACCGCCTCATACTGCCTTACCACCTTCTCAAAGGAGTTATTCGCACGAACCTCCTCCGGCATATCGTTATATGCAAGCTCTCCCCTGTCTGATAATGCATTTACCGTAAATGCATCACCAAGCAAAGGAGCAGCAATAATTGAAGCCGGTGCATCACCTAAGCCTGCCACCTTCTCAGACAGCTCATTATATATGGCAATATTTTCGTCAGTAGGCTCAACGCCCTCTGCACTTAACTGTGCATTTACAAGCTCCTTCTCAATATTCTTAAGCTCCTCTACAACCTTCGAGAGCTCCCTTGTGTCTATATTTATATCACGATTAACCAGTCTCCTTGCCGCATCCATAGTCATGGAAAGCCTAAGCTCCTCCATCTGTCTCATGTCAGATACAGCCTTAAGATTATCACGCTCAATATCTGAATTATCATTTACATACTTATATGTGTCACCAGCTGCTTTACGGCTCATATACTTATACTCAGCATCAACTGTTTTCTCACTAGCATACTTATATGCTGCGGCAATAGTAAGCTGCTTGCCGCGGAGGGACATATCATATATAGTATCAGCACTTATGGAATTAACCTTGTTATATAGCTCGTCTGCCTTTATGTCATATATATCATTTTCATTGTCTGGGATAGCTAAGCCTTCTATATTATTTTCTCCATCAGCGTATGCCTGATAGTCCATATAAGCAGTTATAGTGTCTGTTGTCACAGGAAGATTATTGTTAAGCAAAAGCTTTGCACCTGCTAAAGCCCTATCATCACCCTCGTATCCTGCCTGCTCTATAATCTTATCTATCTGTGGCTGCATTTTTTCAACCACCTCATCAGAGATTGCAGCACCAGACTTCTCACCATTACTTGCACCACTGTAATATGCCTTATACATATTGTCCTTAGTCATGGCAAGATTGTTCTTGACAAGATATACAAATGCCTCGTCAGATGTTCCAACGCTTATTTTTTCAATATCAACCGCCGGTGCATCCTCAGGAGAAATCTCCTTAGCTGTTATATCACTTAACATCTGTGACACGCGCTCCCTATGTGCATTTCCACGCATAGTATTCACAATTCCTCTTATATCTGACAGCTTGGCGCTGCTCACATCTATTCCCATAAATGCTAACTGCTTTAACTCTTCGCTTGAGAGGTTGCGGGCAAGCTCCTTTGCATTTTCCCTGTCCTGTCTCTCCCTCTCTTCCTCATCCACGCCCTCCTCACGGGCACGCTCATTCTTATTCTTGATATATTCCTCAAAATTATCCATAACAGAGGCGGACACGGCACTTCTGTTATCTCCACGCTCATATTTGTAGGATATAACCTCGTCAACATCTATATTACTGTCAGCATATTTATTGTAAGCAGCATACTGCCTGCTTTTGCTTCCTGCCTTGGTAGATGCATAGTCTGTCATTATGTCATTTACATTATTCAATCCATTATCTATATTCTGGCCCATAAAAAATCCCGCCTTCCCAATTATCTATCTTAGATATCGGAAGAACGGGATTTTTTCATAATACCATCTATTTAATAACCTGATATATCAATATAAAATGACACATACTTCCCACCATAACAAATATGTGGAATATCTCATGAGTTCCAAAGAACTTATGTCTCTCGTTATACGCCTTTACTCTCGGTGTCTTGATTGCGTATATAACGCCGCCAACTGTATAAACAATTCCGCCAGCTAAAAGCCACGCAAACTCTACCTTAGTCATATTATTTATTATTGGCGAAAATGCCATAACACACATCCACCCCATGGCTATATACATAACCGAGGACAGCCACTTAGGACAGGTAACCCAGAACATTTTGAATATAATTCCAAGTAAACCGACTCCCCACACAAGTCCTAGCAATATAAGTCCGGTTCTGCCGCCTATAACAAGAAGGCAGACAGGTGTATACGAACCGGCTATAAGCACAAAAATCATGGCGTGGTCTAATTTCTTCAAGACCTTATTTACACGCTCACCTCTGTCAAAGCTGTGGTACATCGTACTCGCACCATACAACAAAATCATGCTTATGGCAAATACCAGACTGCATAAATATACATCCCTTCCACCCGAAAATGCTTTTATTAAAAGTGGTACAGATGCAAACATCGCCATCAACATTCCTATAAAATGCGTGATTGCACTACCCGGATCTTTTAGCTTCTTTATTGAATTACTCATTTTAATCAGCTCCTATCTATGTTATGTAGTTTTCATTACTACGTCAACTATAATTGAATACTACCACATAGATTCAGTATATGCAATACGCTTTTTTATATTCACAATATTTTCACACAGGCGATTTAAAAATCAATATAATCATACGGATTTACAGCCTCTCCATTTATTCTTATCTCAAAATGAAGATGTGGTCCAGTACTGTTTCCCGTGTTTCCCGACAAGGCTATCACTTCGCCCTGTGACACACTTTGTCCTAACGAAACATTTATTTCACTCAAATGTCCATATCTTGATATGACGCCATCTCCATGGTCGATGTCCACACAGTTTCCGTAACCTGCATAGTACTCTGCACGAATTACCGTACCCGCTGCCGTTGCCATCACTTCTCCTCCTGTCGGAGTGGCAAGGTCTATTCCCTCATGCTGTCTGCCCCATCTAGCACCATAGCATGATGAGATAGTGTATTCATCCATTGGCTTTATATATGAAGGTCTATCAGTTGTACCGATATGTACCACCTGCGGCACTGCCTCGGTAATTATATTCTCGTCAAGAATTTTGCTTGAAAGCTCATCACCATTATAATAGGTAGTCAGCTTTGTAACCTCCTTAACTCCCAAAACCGCCTCCTGCACTACCACTCTCTCATCTGTGTACAGGCTGTCATCGTATACCTCCTGACAGGGTGCTGAATATTTTACAACCTGCGTAAATGTCTGCGAGGTGCTTCCGGTAAGCACCTTTTTTCCCTCCTCAACATATACTGCATACCTTCTCTGTTCCCTAAATGCATAAAATACCATAAAGCCACATACCACCAGCAACAGCATAAGAGCCATCACAATTTTTCTTTCGTAGGAGCGAAATGCTATCGTTTGCATGTCATCATCTCCTAACACTTCTGTAACATTTTTGTAACAATCTTATTGTAATTTTACGTTCAATATAAGTAAATACTGTT
>CAVELH010000012.1:0-27244 GCA_963616385.1 bacterium
TTTGAATATGATATGCAATACAAACATGGGAGGTGATGTGCACTCACTTATTAATTATTTCCATATTGCATAAAAACACAAAAAAGGAGGAACAGTCATAAACTACGACCTGTTCCTCTCTTTTTATCTGTTGTGAACTACTCCGAAATAACGCCTGTTGGGCAAGTACCTGCACATGCTCCACATGAAATGCAAGAATCTGCATCTATTTCAAACTTGCCATCGCCCTCGCTGATTGCTCCAACCGGGCAAGCACCTGCACATGCTCCACACATTACGCAGCCATCGTTAATTACGTATGCCATAATCTTTGTCCTCCTTAAACTGCTTTTGATAATAATTATCATTTTTCTATATTTTAATTCATTTTCAGACATATATCAAGGACTTTTTTATAATTGCCAAAACTTTGCACATCTGACTGGTCGTAACAGTCTATACCAAAGGAAAGCCTATTGTTATCTCTGTGCCCTTACCTAATGTACTGTGAACCGAAATATCAGCATTGTGTATCTTAGCACCATGCTTTACTATAGATAGTCCAAGTCCTGTACCACCTATCTCCTTTGAATGGCTCTTGTCAACTCTGTAAAATCTCTCAAAGATTCTTTCCTGCTGATCCTTGGCAATTCCTATTCCAGTGTCCTTCACAGTCACAATAGCGACCTTATTTGAAGTATGTACTGATACATCTACCTCACCATTATCCTTATTATACTTAATGGCATTATCACACAGATTGAATATCATCTCATCTATAACAGAAGGAACTCCCTGTACAACAGCAGCCTCTCCACTTAGATTAATTGTTATGCTTCTCTTAGCTGCAACATCCTTAAGATGACTTACCGCCTGATTTGCAACCTCATACAAATCAACCTCCTGTCTTGTCATCATCGCCTCTCCCTCATCAAGCTGGGAAACCCGTATGATGTCCTCGACTAAGCTTATAAGTCTCTTTGCTTCATCATATATCTTGCCGGCAAATTCCGGTATATCCTTGTCATCCACTATTCCGTTCCTGATAATCTCTGCTATACCAGAGATGGAAGTCAGCGGCGTCTTAAGCTCATGCGACACATTTGCGGAGAATTCTCTTCTGAGATTGTCACGCTCCTCCTTCTCTGTCACATCAGTTACTATGATTATCGCACCTGCAAGCTCATCTTCCGCAAATACAGGATTGGCATATATGTTATAATAACGACCTTCAACAGTTATAACATTCTCACTGTGCCTTCCATTAAGGGCTGTATCAACTGTATGACTGAATTCATCCGTTCTGTTTAAGATAAGTATGCTTCTGTTTTCTACATTGCACGATACGCCAAACATTCTTAACGCACTGGAGTTATGGGATAGTATCGTTGCATTTTTGTCAACTACTATGAAGCCCTCCTGCATATTCTCAGTTATCATGGTAAACTCATTCTGCTTCTCGCGAAGTTTGTTCATCGTGTCATTTATCTCTTTGTTCTGAAGCACTATCTTCCTGATGAACGGAGCCATCTCCTCATATACCTCGGTCTCCTCAGGATGGTCAAGGTCTATGTTATCAAAAGGCTCTATAATCTGTCTTGACAATCTGTATGTAAGCATGCCTGAGATAATTAATGCAACCACAAATACAACTATAATAGGCTGCATAAGACCTAACACTAAAATGATAACCGAATTCTGAGTGTGTGCAACTCTGATTACTGTTCCATCAGAGAGCTTAATTGCATGATATGCTGTTCTCTCCGATAAAGTGTTGGAATATCTCACACTATTTCCTGTGCTTGACATAAGTGCTTCCTTTATCTCCTGCCTGTTAGCATGATTATCCATCTCATTTATATCTGCACGATTGTCATACATAACTGTGCCATCTGCTGCCACCCAGGTTATTCTTGCCTCAGCATCATTCATGGTCTTAAGATAATCAAGTCCATCAAGCTCCACACCTCTTGCGATGTATTTAGTCTCATTTGAAACCTCATCATTCAATCGTTTGTTAAAATAGCCATATATAACTCCAAATATTACTACTCCACACAATAAGATAACCATTATGACAACTATCATTGTGTTTTTAAATATTCTCTTTGTCATATATTATTCTTCTCCAATCCGATAGCCTACTCCTCTGACAGTCTCTATAAGACCGCCTGCTTCCCCAAGCTTCTGTCTTAATGTCCTTACATGGACATCCACCGTACGGCTCTCACCATCAAATTCATATCCCCATATTTTGTTTAATAGCTGGTCTCTGGTGAACACCATTCCCTTATTCTGAAGCAACAACAATAAGAGCTCATATTCCTTTAAAGTAAGATTAATAGTAGAGCCGCTGACCTTCACCTTATGTCTCTCAGGATATACGCTAAGGCTTCCCATCTCGTATATAGTCTCCTTAGCCTCACCCTTAGCCTCGCTTCCGGTTTCAGTTCTTCTAAGAAGCGCCTTAATTCTGGCAACAAGCTCCATCATGCCAAATGGCTTTGCCACATAATCATCCGCACCTGTATCAAGACCTAACACCTTGTCATACTCGCTATCCTTTGCTGTAAGCATTATAACAGGTATCACCTTAGTATCGCTATTTGAACGCAGCTTGCCAAGAATTGTAAGACCGTCCTCCTCAGGGAGCATTATGTCAAGCAAAAGAAGCTCAGGCTTCTCATCCTCCATAGCCTCCCAGAACAAAGAAGGCTTGTCGAAGCCCTTTGCAGGAAGATTCATATGGCATAGCGTGTACACTACAAACTCTCTTATACTGTTGTCATCCTCTAAAACATAAATCATTATTTTACATGCTCTCCCGTAATTGAATATTCAACCCACTCTGCAATATTAGTTGCATGATCTGCTATTCTCTCAAAATATTTTGCTATCATAATAACATCTATTAGGAACTCACCATTACCTGTTTTCTCGGCAACAAGATTAATCAAATCCTGCTTTACCTCGTCAAACAGCCTGTCAACTAAATCGTCATATTCCATGACTGCCCTTGCAAGACCTAAATCCTTTTGTACATATGACTCAACGGATTCATGTACCATCTTCTTGGCAGCCTCGGACATCTGCTGTAAATGTGGAAACTGATGCATATCATGTCCCACGGTAAATCTTATCATATCTGCGATATCTGCACACTGGTCGCCAATTCTCTCCATATCCGATATCATCTTAAGTGCTGATGATATATTTCTAAGGTCAGACGCAACCGGCTGCTGCTTTAACAACAGGTTCATACATATATTCTCTATGTCGCGCTCGCTCTCATCGATGCTTTGTTCTCCTTCGTGGCTCTTTTTTACAGTATTAACATCGCCCTCAAAAAGTGCCTTTGTGACACCATCGATAACCTTCTCGCACAAAGCTCCCATCTTGATAAGCTCAACATTCAACAGTTCCAACTGCTTCTCAAACTCTACTCTCATCTCTTAACCAAACCTTCCTGTAATATAATCCTCAGTTCTCTTATCCTGTGGTTTAGAGAACAGCTTGTCAGTGTCATCAAATTCAACAACCTCACCAAGAAGGAAAAATGCTGTCTTATCAGAGATTCTAGCAGCCTGTTGCATATTATGGGTTACCATAATTATAGTATATTTCTCCTTTAATTCAACAGCTAAATCCTCTATTTTAGAAGTTGATATAGGATCAAGAGCACTTGTAGGCTCATCCATAAGAAGTACATCCGGTTCTACTGCAAGAGCTCTCGCTATACAAAGTCTCTGCTGCTGTCCACCTGACATACCAAGTGCACTCTTCTTAAGTCTGTCCTTTACCTCATCCCATATTGCGGCATCTCTAAGTGATTTCTCAACTATCTCGTCAAGCTTAACTTTGTTATGTATACCATGAGTTCTAGGACCATACGCTATATTGTCGTATATGCTCATAGGAAATGGATTTGGCTTCTGGAACACCATACCAACCCTTTTTCTCAAAAGGTTTACATCCATGCCCTTATATATATTCTCTCCGTCAAGTGTAATCTCTCCGGTTATCTTGCAGCCCTCAACAAGGTCATTCATTCTGTTAAGACTCTTAAGGAGTGTTGATTTACCACAGCCCGAAGGTCCTATAAATGCGGTGATTTTTCCAGACGGAATATCAAGGTTAATATTCTTAAGCGCATGGAAGTCACCGTAATATAAATCCATATTACTAATTTTAAAATTACCCATTCTTTATCTCCTTTTAGTATTCCTTCTGGAACTTTTTAGCCACAAAGCCAGACAACGCATTTATTACGATTACCATCAAAAGAAGCACAACTGCTGTTGCATATGCCTGATTGGTATATAAGCCCTCTGACATTAATTTGTACATATGTACAGCAAGTGTACATCCTGAATCAAAGAGGCTTGTAGGAACCTTAGCCTGTGTACCTGCTGTATATAAGAGTGCTGCTGTCTCACCTGCAATTCTTCCTATCGCAAGAATTACACCGGACAATATACCAGGCATTGCTGAAGGAAGTATTATCTTAAATATTGTTCTTAATTTTCCCGCACCAAGTCCGAAGCTACCCTCTCTGAACGAATCAGGGACAGCCTTAAGTGCCTCCTCGGTAGTACGCATTATCGTAGGGAGAACCATTATGGCAAGTGTTATTGCACCGCCTAAGAATGAAAGTCCCCAGTGAAGTGCTATAACGAACAGAAGATATCCAAACAAACCATATATAATTGATGGAATACCTGACAAGGTCTCTGTCGTAAGACTTACTATTCCCACAAGCTTATTTCCACGCTTAGCATACTCAACCATGTAGATAGCCGAAAATACACCGATAGGAACTGAAATTACAAGTGAAAGTAAAGTCATGAGTGCCGTATTTATAATAGCTGGCATCATTGACGCATTTTCCGTTGTGTACTCCCACTCAAACAGCTTTCCATTTATATTAGGTACGCCCTTTACAACTATATATATGATAAGTGCTCCAAGCACAAATACTGTTATAAGTGCAGCCAGACATACCAATATAAGCAGAAACAATGAAAATGGTTTTCTTTTATACGCTCTTAGCTTATCACCAAATGACTGTACATTTATTGGAACGATTTCAGATGTTTTACTCTGTTTCATAATACTGCTTGCATCCATAATTTACGCTCCCTTCTTCTTTACTACTGAAAATATCATATTTATCAAAAGGATGAACACGAACAAAACTACTCCGGTTGCAATCAGAGCTTCCCTGTGAAGGTCTGCTGCATATCCCATTTCAAGGACAATGTTAGCTGTAAGGGTTCTGACACCGCTTACTGCATTTTCCGGCATGACAGGCTGATTACCTGCAATCATTATTATCGCCATTGTCTCACCTATGGCTCTTCCTATACCGAGGATAATTCCCGCAAGAATACCTGATTTAGCAGCAGGCACTACAGCCTTAAATACTGCTCTCTCATGTGTATCGCCAAGTGCAAGTGCTCCCTCATAGTAGCTGTCAGGCACCGCACGAATATTTGTCTCCGAAACACTTATGATGGTAGGAAGAATCATTATTCCAAGCAATATAGATGCTGTGAGTATGCTCTTTCCGCTTCCACCAAATATATTCTGCATAATTGGAACTATAACCATAAGTCCAAAGAATCCATATACTATAGATGGTATGCCTGCCAGTAAATCAACCGCAGGCTTTAACACCTTATATATCTTAGGCGGACAAAATCTTGCCATAAATATGGCACATAAAAGACCTATCGGAACTCCTACGATTATGGCACCGGCAGTAACATATATACTTCCTATAATCATCGGGAAGATACCGAATTGTCCCTCATTAGGTTTCCAGACCGTACCAAACAGGAACTTGAAAAGTCCTATCTCATGCATGGCAGGAACACCATTTGCAAACATAAATACACATATCACGACAACTGCCAGTATTGACACACACGCTGCTATCATAAATACGATATGCATAGTTCTCTCTTTTACCTTACTCATAATGCCTCCACCTTATAATCTATAAATATGGTGCTAACACATTTACTTCTGTATCAGCACCATATCTTAAACATCTATGAACTATTACTTAAGCTCTGACCACTTTGTGATGTCGCCTGTGTAAATCTGCTTAACCTGATCGCTTGTTAAATCTGTTATGTTGCTGTCGTTGTTTACAACTACTGCGATACCATCAAGTGCTATAGCCTGTGCGTTAAGTCCCTCGCTAAGCTCGCTGTCCTTCAAGTCTCTTGAAGCCATACCTATATCACATGCACCCTCGATAGCTGATGTCATACCAGTTGTTGAATCTGACTGCTGAACCTCAATAGTTACATCAGGGTTGAGAGCCACATAAGCCTCCTTAAGCTTCTCCATAACAGGTGTTACTGAAGATGAACCCATGATTGTAATCTTTCCTGACTTACCGCTTGCTGTGTAGCTGCCGTTGTTGCCCTGGCTTATATAACCTGCATCCTCAATAACAGCCTGACCTTCAGCACTGAAAATGTAATCAATGAAATCCTGTGTCTGCTCACTTACATCACCCTTTGTAGCAATGTTAAATGGTCTTGATATCTTGTATGAACCATTCTTTACATTATCTACTGTTGCCTCTGCTCCATCAATCTTAACTGCCTTAACACTTTTATCAAGTGAGCCAAGTGATATGTAACCGATAGCTGACTTGTTTCCTGCGATTGTTGTCATCATAACTGATGTTGAATTTGTAATCTCTGCTGTTGAAATTGTGTTATCTACCTTATTTCCATCAGCATCCTTCTCCTCAATTCCGAACAACTCGATAAATGCGCCTCTTGTTCCTGAACCATCCTCTCTTGATACTACTGTGATGTTATCATTAGCACCACCCTTGCCACAGCCTGTAAGTGATGCTGTGAGCATAGCTCCTGCAAGAACTGCTGTCATAATCTTTTTGAATGTTTTCTTCATGTTTTTCTCTCCTTTAAAATTTCTTTTTATTTTTTTCTTTCTTCATTACAAGGGAGAGTATACAGTCGGAAAGTTAAGTATGTTATCGGGGGGATGTTAAATGTATGTAAAGTTTTTGAATTTTACACTAGATTTATATGTTTTATAGATATATGGGATATGCTACGATTAAATTTCCTGTTTTGCTATGTATTACTTACTATGTAATTAACGCACAATTAGGGGCTGTACTCTAAAACACGCTCTCGCTCGATTAATTCACGCAATGGTACTAAGCTCGCATGTATGCTCGCTAAGTGCCAGCGTGATTAAACGGTTTTAAGTACAGCCCCTAATTTGTGCTGATATACATATGTATTATAGTTCTTATATACATATTCAATATTATAATACATATATATTTTCATGTAGTCTGTATTATATAATATGTTTTACACACATTACATTGCATACATATACCATATTATATATATTATACTGTATATGATATTTTGTCAGATTATTTTATTCTATATATTTATCAGGTATATGAATCTGTGTATTATTACACCTTAGTTTTTATCAAAGTGTTCCTTAACGGATGGTCCTGCTATTAATACAAATGCACAGATTGCATCTATTATTCCCTCTATAAGGTAGAACCAGTGGTGTCCGCTTATGTTAGGGATTACGTTAGCTAAAAACAGTATTGCAAGGTATGCACCTGTTATGTAGTTAAAGTATTTTATTCCCTGTACAAGTGTGTACGCAAATGCCACTCCTGCTATCAATGTTATGAGATTGCCTACGCTAAAGCCAAGTATAAGATTGATAAGTCCCTTTATAACTATGTAAGCACCTATTATGGTGCTGATTGTCTTTCCCTGTTCCATTTCTTCCTCCTATATCGCAGATATGATATCTGATATATTATTCAGCCAGTCGCCCTTAAAGTCCTCTATATTTCCTGCATCAACCAGCTTTCTTAACTCTGTATCTATCGGTATTCTCGCAATGTTCTCTATTCCGTATTCCTTAGCTATATCCTCTATGTGACTTTCTCCATATATATAATGCTTCTTGTCACAATTATCACATATGAAATATGACATATTCTCAACTATGCCAAGAATAGGAATGTTCATCATCTTTGCCATCTTTGCAGCCTTGCCAACTATCATTGAGACAAGCTCCTGTGGTGATGTGACTATTATTATTCCGTCAACAGGCAATGACTGAAATACCGTAAGTGGCACATCTCCCGTTCCCGGAGGGCAGTCAACGAACATACAGTCAACATCCTGCCACAGAACATCTGACCAGAACTGCTTTACCGTTCCTGCAATGATAGGTCCTCTCCATATAACAGGATTGTTCTCCTTAGGCAAAAGGAGATTCATGGACATTACCTCTATTCCTGTCCTTGTGACAAGTGGGTTAATTACATCGCCGGCAGACTCAGCCTTTCCTTCTATATTAAATGATTTCGGGATTGATGGTCCTGTAATATCTGCATCTAAAATTGCTGTGTTATCTCCCTTTCTGGCTGACAACACCGCAAGCATTGATGTAACAAGTGACTTTCCTACCCCGCCTTTTCCACTGACAACCGCTATAACCTTCTTGATATTAGAATACTCGTTAGGCGGCGCCTCAAAGCCTGTAGGCTTTACCTTCTTCTCTTCCACGTCTAATCCTCTTTTCTCTGAATTATAATATTGCTAGTCCTCCTCTATATGCTCTCTTCCCTGTGCAATTATAGTTCTCACATGACCATCTGCAAGCGAATAGAATATAGATTTACCCTCTCTTCTGCTCTTTACCAGCTTGTTCTGCTTAAGTATTCTAAGCTGGTGTGAAATAGCTGACTGTGTCATATTCAATGCCTTTGCAAGGTCACAGACACATACCTCAGCCTCAAATAACACATATAATATTCTGATACGTGTAGAATCGCCAAACACCTTGAAGAGCTCTGCCAAATCATAAAGCTCCTCCTCATCAGGCATCGTGTCTTCAACTATCTTAAGTAAATCTGCGTGTACCTCCTCTGCCTCACAGCACTCTACATTTTTATCTTTCTTATACATACTAACACCTCGTTTCTTCCACAACTATATATTAACCGAACAGCCCGTAAAATTCAATGAACTAATATTTATTTCACTGAATTTCGCGGACTGTTCATATTGTAAGCTTAATTATTAAATTTTTCTTCTACAGCTTCTTAACAAACAATGCTCTGATTGCATTTAAAACTGCAAGAACCATAACTCCTACATCTGCAAATATTGCAAGCCACATACTTGCTATACCCAACGCACCGAGCACAAGGCATACAGCCTTAACACCAAGTGCAAACGCGATGTTCTGGTATACTATTCTAAGACATTTTCTTGATATATTAATTGCCTTTGCAATCTTAAGCGGATCATCATCCATAAGGACTACGTCAGCAGCCTCTATAGCCGCATCTGAACCCATAGAGCCCATTGCAATACCGATGTCTGCTCTTGAAAGTACAGGAGCATCATTTATTCCATCACCGACAAATGCAAGCTTCTCACGCTCACCCTTAGCTGCAAGCAGCTCCTCAACACAGGTAACCTTGTCAGCAGGCAGAAGCTCACTGTGTACCTCATCGATACAAAGCTCCTTTGCAACCTCATCTGCAACTCGCTTGGCATCACCTGTGAGCATTACGGTTCTGGCAACTCCAGCCTTATGCAGTGCCTTTATGGCATCCTTGGATGTAGGCTTTATAACATCTGATATAAGAATATGTCCTACATACTTATTATCAACTGCAACGTGGACAACCGTACCAACATGGTGGCAATCCTTATAATCCACGCCAATGCGCTTCATAAGCTTATCATTACCTACAGCAACAGATGTTCCATCAACCTTGGCTACGATACCATTTCCACCAATCTCCTCTACATCTGTCACTCTGTTCTTATCTATATCCTTGCCATAAGCCTTCTTGATACTCTTACTTATCGGATGATTAGAGAATGACTCCGCATAGGCAGCATACTCTAACACCTTCTCATCAGGCAATCCACCGTGATGTATTCCATTTACCTCAAATACACCCTTTGTCATAGTTCCTGTCTTGTCAAATACAACATATTTGGTCTGTGACAAGGTCTCAAGGTAATTAGAACCCTTGACAAGCACTCCCTCTCGGCTCGCACCACCGATTCCAGCAAAGAAGCTTAACGGAATACTTATAACGAGCGCACATGGACAGCTTATTACAAGGAATGTAAGTGCTCTGTATATCCAGTCACCCCAGTTAGGAGCTGCACCCATAGCAAGTATTCTCACGATAGGAGGAAGTACTGCAAGTGCCAACGCACCTATACATACAGCAGGTGTGTAATATTTCGCGAACTTCGATATAAAGTTCTCTGAACGTGACTTCTTAGAGCTTGAATTCTCAACCAAATCAAGTATCTTAGATACTGTCGATTCGCCAAATTCCTTTGTAGTTCTTATACGAAGAACTCCTGTCATATTAATGCATCCACTGACAACCTCATCTCCAACAGTTACCTCGCGAGGGAGGCTCTCTCCTGTAAGAGCACTTGTGTTAAGTGTAGCATTACCTTCTTCAATGATTCCATCTATAGGAACCTTCTCACCCGGTTTAACAACAATTATACTTCCTATGGCAACCTCGTCTGGATCAACCTCCACAGTCTCACCATCCTGCTCTATGTTGGCATAGTCAGGTCTTATATCCATAAGCTCACTGATGTTTCTCCTGCTCTTGCCAACCGCATAGCTCTGGAACAGCTCACCGACCTGATAAAACAGCATAACTGCTATAGCCTCTGTATAATCTCCATTCTCTGTAAGTGCAACAGCGATAGCGCCAATCGTTGCAACAGCCATCAGGAAATTCTCATCAAACACCTGTCTGTTAAGTATTCCCTTTCCAGCCTTCTTAAGTATGTCATATCCAATGATGAAATATGGGATAAGGTAAAGCAAAAAACGCGGGATTCCTTCAATAGGTACAAACTTTAAGCCTATCATCAAAGCAGCAGCAATGATGATTCGTACAAGCATCTTCTTCTGCTTTTTGCTCATAAATCATTCCCCCTATAAGTAAATTTCGCAGTCATCCTCAACCTTCTTGCAATTCTTAAGGACATCCTTCATAACAGCCTTAGCGTCTGCGCCCTCTTCAAATTCAACAATCATCTTGAGTGCCATAAAATTAACAGTTGCATCCTTAACTCCTGCTGTCTTTTTAGCAGCATCCTCCATCTTGTTTGCACAGTTTGCACAATCAACATCAATCTTGTATGTTTTCTTCATAATATAATACCTCGTCATTCTTTATTTTTAACATATGAACACTTATTCATATGTTTTGATTATATTATATCAGAGGATTTCTAATTGTCAACATATTTTTTGAATATTTGAAATAAAGTTATCTGTGCAATAATGCTTAGCAATAATATAAATGCAATATAATGAATATCGTTAAGAAGCACCTTCACCTCATACTCTGTTTTAAGTATGTCGCTCTCATTTTCAGGCATCATCCCACACATAGTAAACTCTTTTGTTGTATTATCTGTTAAGTCATAGCCAGCACAGTGTACCTTAAGTCTGCTCACTCCCCCACTCAACTCTGTGCCTGTTGCCGCACAGAAAACATAAGCACTATCCCCCATCTCATCATCTGCCTTATCAGTTACAACGAGCCTGCCTGTCATTTCTTCCCCGTCTGTGTTCTTATATATAATCTGCATATCCCTGTCATCTATGCGAACCCCTTCTCCTGAATTCTGCCTAAACAGGCTGTATGCAGCATCATTCATATAAAACACAGGCATTGAACTGTTATTTATTATGCCATATACCTTCTCTATATATTCCTCAGACAAAATATCATACTGCAAAGACATATCCACACCCTTGTATATAAAGCTTAATGTCTCACTTATATCCCCGCTCAAGATGTCAACTCCACTTATATTCCTCACCTTATCCAGAGTCCGCTGTGGAATCTCTCCGCCATAGGAAAGCACATAACAGGTTGATTTTCCAGAAATGTGATACAGGCAGGCACCCTTATATAAAGCCATGCCAAATGAAACAATACCCACAAGCACAAACAACAGCAGGATTTTTATTATGTCATTCTGCTTCCTCAGTAAAATGAATTTCTTAATCACAGTCATCATCCTCTGCCCTCTTGGCTATAATTCTTCTCACTATGTATAAAACAACAAATGCAGCTATTATAACTCCTGCCACACCGATTATAATCCACCACTGATTAGTATCATCCGGTGTAACCTCGGTCTGTTCATCTGAAAATGGTGATAATATCGTAACCTTAAATGCTCTCTCCTCGCTGTATTCTTCCCCAGCCTCGTCCTCATAATAGTAAGTTACTGTACCTGACGTTTCACCATATAATGCGGTGGTTGAAAGACTTGTCACCGCCACCTGTACACTTCCAAATGCAGATGTTCCAGCCTCAACATCACCGATAAAGATTGTACCGTCAGGCACGATTCCATCAGCCTCTATCACCGCACGCACATTGTATACCTTGCTTCTCCCAAGATTCATTACATTAACCTTAGCCATGACCTTATCTGATACCACAAGCTCCTTATCTATAAGAAGATTATCAAACTGCACATCTGTTTTCTGAGTAACATTCACCTTAACCCTTCCGCTTGAAGTGTATGTATTTCCATCAGCATCCGCATAATCCATTGAAAGGTTAATGTCATACTGTCCCGAAGGTGTCTGACTGTTAATCCTGTATTTATACTCAATCTCAAAGCTCTCCGATACTCCGACAGAATCTATATACAATGTGTCTGTGTCGCTTGTCAGTATCATTTTTTCAGAATCTGCGGATGTCGATATAGTCATATTCTTAACCACATTCTGATTGCTTGTATTTACAAGTGTAACTCTTGCGGTTATCTCATCCCCCGGACTTACAATATCATCGGACAGCTCATATGACGAAACCATAACCTTCGGTGCAAACACCGGCGCATCGTCCGTCACCGGCTCAGTCACAGGTACCTGCACATCACTCTCATTTGGATTTTTGCCGTCAGCTATAGTTACATATGCTGTAAATTCACATTTGATATCACTTCCGGATGTGTCCTTGGCACTGACAGCTAACACTACAGGATAATTGCCATTTATCCGGTTGCTATTTAGCTCAAGTATAAATCTCGCCATATAACAGTCAGTCTCACCAGCACCATCATTCACAGGTACAGTGGTAAGTGGTATGGTCTTATCATAATTCTTATACACAAATGGCGAGCTCTCCGCATCCCCAAGATTTAACGAGGCTCTTATCGTGTTACCTAAAATATCTCCGCCTTCACTTACAATCGGAAATACAACGTCCACAGCTCCATTTGCAACAGTCGGCATATATCCCTCAGAATACATCTTAGTCATGCCCTCGTACTTATTCTGGTTATCTATCAAAAGACGGGTGTACACGGAGGACGTTATATTTTCCTCCGCACACACATTGAGTGGCACAAATGTAAATAACACACACACCATAACAGAAAATGCCAATATACGTTTTTTATTACTCATAACCACTCATCCTCCATATCGTGTACATCATCACACAGCACTTCTATGTCCTGTGCATTGTGACTTGCAAGCAATATTGTCTTTCCCCGCTCCTTTAGGGAAAGTAGTAGCTTCCTTATTTCTTCAACGCCCGTCTTATCCAGCCCGTTGAATGGCTCATCTAGGATAAGCACTGCCGGATCCTCCATTATTGCCTGTGCTATTCCTAAGCGCTGCCTCATTCCAAGTGAATATTTCGATACCGGCTTTCTTAAGGTCGGCTTTAATCCAACCTTCTCCAACGCATCAATTATCTCCTTCTTGCCTATTTTAGCCTTTAGCGAGGCAAGAATCTTTAGGTTCTGATATCCGGTAAGATACGGCAGCAAGCCGGGTGTTTCAATTATTATTCCAAGGCTGTCCGGAAAATCGCAGTCACGTCCCACCTGCTGTCCACCGACATATATTTTGCCGCTGTCAGGAAGCATAAATCCGCAAATGCATTTCATAAGAACTGTTTTTCCACTTCCGTTATTTCCCACTACTCCGTATATTTTTCCAGAAGGAATGGTGAGTTTCACATCACGAAGAACCTTTTCCTTTCCAAACGATTTATTTACACCGATGACGACTATCCCCTCTTTAGTGTCAATTTCATTATTCTTATTATTTGTCTCCATAGATAAATCACCTTTTTTCCGTACCTGTAAAATTAAATGTGTAACGCTTTATGGTAAGCATAGATAGTGAAAATACCACTACTGTAAGTATCGCAAAAAATATATACGAGCTCCAAAGCTTAGGCAGATTGTCGTAGCCAAAGCTGTGCATATAATAGGTTGCATGATTAAGCGGTGATATCCAGCCAAAGATTATATTTGCATATCTCAGGTTATCTGATGATATATTAAACCAATCTGATATCGTGTCCGGTGTAAGGAGAAATCCCAAACCAGAAAATATGATACCTGCTATCATTCCTCCGTTATCCTTTATCATGTTAAAGAGAAGAATAATTCCAGCCAGAACAAGCGAATAGCCAAGCATTAGTCCAAATATATGCAGCATAACCGTATATGGCAGCGCCCGTTCCATCACCTTTACAAAGGATGGCACTGATATGTGATTTCCTATATCGGAATACCCAAGCACTGCCGCTGTGTCGCTCCACAGGTTAGCCGGGTACACCATGCTCTCGGAGAGAATAACTGTCGATACGAGTATAAATATCAGGAATATAAATGTAGCCATAACAAGATATAAAATCTGTCCGAGCATCCAGATTTTTCTGTCTATTCTTGCCAGAAACAAAGGAACCTCATTGCCAAGATGTGGCATATCTGCAAACAGCAAAAGCAATGTGAGAGATATTATAAGTACAGATTTTGCATCTCCGAAGGTCCATATAAATGGTTCTGCTGCCTGAATCAGCATATCATGTGCCTTCGCAAATGTAACAACCTTGTCTGAAAGAAGAAAGCACACTACAAATGCAAGACAAAATGCAAGTATCACCTGTGGACTTCTCCTCCACCTGCGAAAATTGGAGATGGCAGTAAGCCATATCTGTCTTAATTTATACACGGCTTATGCACCTCCTAAGTATGTCACTGTACACGAAATACAGTATTACGATAAGGCTTGAAAGGAGAATGACTATCCCCTCATTTCCAAATACCCACTCATGCTTTGGAGATATCCATTCATATGGGTAAAGACAATATATATTCTCAAAATACCTGTCGTGAACAATTACCATGACATAATATATTACAAATGAACCGCCATAGGCTATGTATCTGCTGTTTGACATTGCTGCAAGTGTCGCCGCAATAACAGCCCACAGCATCCCCGACATAAAGACCAGCAAATAATCTATGGAAGGTACCTTCTTAGCTGTAAGTGAATACAGAAAGCAGCCTGCCACCTCAAGTATTCCGCCACTTATACCACAGGCAAAAAACTTACCTGTTATATACGCAAGGCTTCCACATCTTGGAATATACTCCTTTATGTAACCATGCTGATAATCGGACAACCATGCAGTACTATATGGCAGGGTGGCAAGAACCGGAACTGCCACTAAGAACAGCTCCGAATTAAAGCCTTCACTCTTAAGGATGATATATTCGATTATAGTTCCTGCCAAAAACTTAAATGATATTATGGCACGTTTTAAATCTGTCTCAAATGTATTCATCGTATCTTAATATCCAACCGCCCTGTCTATAACACTTCCATCAATAGCATTTATTGTAAGTATGCTTGTATTGTCTAATCCTGAAGGATTTCCTGGGGGATTCATAGAATTTCCATACCCATCCGTTATCGTACCGGTGAATTCCCATACCGGAACAAGAAGCCCTGTATCAAAGCTGTCCTCCTCGCTTATTCTTGTATATCTAAGTATTACGCTATCCACAGAAATATTTACTGTTCCTTCACCTATCGGGGTATAAGATACTACAACCATCTGCTCAAATATAGGCTTTATATCCTCAAAGCTCTTGATACTTGAACCGTCAACAACAGTCTCTACTATCTCCATAGGTGATGATATGTCAAAGCCTACAATACCATTATCATTTACATAGACTATCACGCTTTCGCTTCCCCATACCTTCTTGTTGTATGTATCTCCCTGCCATTCATCTACTATCTTCACACCGCCATCATTATTGACAAATACGCCATCCTCATTTCTCATATAACGCAATACATATTCCTCGCAATAATTCATGTCACTGTTATGTAAAAACTCTGGGATGATATTATATAAATCATTTTCATATAGCTTGTAGTCATTAAGTCCAAGCTCACTCATAAGGTTGTCAGCCTGTGATATCGCATCATCCATAGACAGTGCAGCAGTCTCTTTGTCAAAATTAGTCATATCCTCTGGATAATCTTCCTCCATTAATCTAATTCCTTCCTCTGGTGCTTCAGATGCCTTCCAGAATGCACGCATACCAGCGCCCCCTATATTTCCTTCCACATATACACCAGATATATGCTCATAATCTATGGTACTCTTTCTAAATCTCAGGCAATTTCCATAATCAGGATTGTTCTGTACATACATTGATACATAATTACCATCACTGCCATCACTTGCACCATAAAATATTTCCCCGTTTGGATTTAAGTCATATTCCCATGAGTAAAATGAATCCTGAGTGTCTCGATTATATAATTCACTTACACTGTGAAGCTTGCAATCGGTTGAATAATCGGACCAAGTATAGCCATCTTGTGTATTCTCATATTCTGCCTGAAGGCTGTCTAGGTTCATCTGCCATTCTTCAAGCTCCGCTTCCTTGTTTTCAGGCAAAACGGATGTATCTGTACCATCTTCTATTGCAGCCATGCACTCCCTTATATAATTCATCTCTTCTTCTATATCAGACTTTGCCCTAATGCTTAGCACACTTCCATCATAAAAGGCAGCATCAGGTGCAAGATAATTAATAGCTTTGTCAATCAAATCCTGACTTATCTCGCTCTGCTTAACCCTGTACACTGACATCTTATCTGCCTCCGGAATCTCTACCTTTGCATCAGCATTCACATTAACTCTCATGCTCTCGTCATTTATTGTCGTAGTATAAGTATCATAATTTGCCGCGGCATCCGATACAGTCGAAACACCATTATCAGGATTTTCAGCCTCATCAATCATGTTGTCAAAATCCTTGTTTGCAACTATAGATGATTCAGGACTTTTATTGCATCCCGTCAGCATAAGTGCAGCAAGGATAAATGCCATGTTTGCCTTATTTCTAATTTTTTTCGTGTTTTTCTTCATAATGCTTTCTCCACCACCTAAAAAAATTCATGTTAGTATAACTCCCAACATGGGCTTATACTAACATGAATTTTTACATCAAGTATTCATCATTTTTTAAACAAATTGTAAAATCATACTTGTACCATCACCAACCTTGCTCTCTATATCAAGCGTTACATGGTGCTTTTCTATTATAAGCTTGGTGAGTGCAAGTCCAAGTCCTGCACCACCATCTCTTCTGCTTCTCGACTTATCTACCATATAAAATGGCTTTATTATATTGGCTATCTCATCCTCAGGAATACCCCGTCCATAGTCTCTTACAATAATTTTCTTATCATGTGCTGTAAGGCTTATCATGCCCCCTTCATCACTTGCCTTTATAGCATTGTCAAGGAGATTAATTATAACCTCCGTCAAGAGGTCGCCATCTGCCATCAGGCTCTCTCCATGCTCATTTATCTCTAATGTTATATTCTTAGATTCAATATGTACTCTGCATGACTTTGCTGCAACTTCAAATATATCTTTTATCTTTACCTCTCTGATATCAAGTGCCTCCTGAGCCTCTATATCAAAAAGCCTCATCATCTTCCTTGACAGCCTCTCTAATCTCCTGCACTCCTCATCTATATAGACAAGTGCCTCCTCTCTGTCAGCATCGTCAAGCTTAACTGTGAGCAAGGTCTGTGCATACCCCGATATTGCCGCCATAGGTGTCTTTAACTCATGTGTAAGGTTACCCATAAGGAGTGTCAGGCTCTCCTCCCTCTCCTTAACCGCATCTGCCATCTTATTAAAGGTCTCCCCAAGTCTCGCAATCTCATCCCTGCCGCTTACCGAAACCCGTCCGCTGTAATTACCACAGGCTATCTCACTTGCATTTTCGTCAAGTCTTTTAAGTGATATAAGAGCATATTTCAATATAAAATAAAGAGCCACACTTACAAACAGTATAACCGAGAATGATATTATAAGCATATATATAACAAGCTGTCTCACCCTCTCATATGCATACGTTATATCCTCAAGTCTGTACACCACAGCATTATTTATATCCACCTTGTATACTATGTAATAGCTCTTTCCATGCTTAATATCAGCATACTGTAAATCCATTGCCCCATCTTTAAAGTTAAGCTCCTTAAAGAAATCATAGTCAAACACAGTTCGGTTATATATAGTTTTCAACTGCTCTGTCACTACTCCCTTATAACTTATCTGCTCTCTAAAACAGATATTATGCACATCATTCTGTCCCTTAAAAAAATATTCAAGGGCAGTATCAACAATTGCAGTATCTTTACCCTTGATTAATTCCGCCTCAGCCTTACATATATTCGTAAACTGATATGCATTTTGCCCGGCATTAAGCTTAGCCTCATCTATTATGTTATTTTTCTCTATTCCCAATATAAGTATATCTATAATGAATATTGCTACTGCAAGAACTATACAGCAAATGAGAGTAATCTTAGTTCTAAGCTTCATATATTACTCCTCCAGTCTGTACCCCATTTTAGATACCGTCTTTATCTGTTGTGCAAGTCCAAGCTTCTTTCTAAGTTGTCCTATGTGCACGTCAACCGTTCTTGTCTCGCCCATATAATCAACTCCCCATACAATGCTTAGAAGATTCTCTCTTGATATGGCTCTGTTCTTATTCTTGACAAGTACTGTAAGCAAGTCAAATTCCATAGGCTTAAGCGGTATCTCAACACCATTCTTTCTGACTGTGCGTTCCTCTAAGTTAATATCCATGTCAAATATGTGTAAAACACTTTCCGTCTTGTTAGTTCTCTCAAGCACCTTCTCTATCCTGACAAGCAGCTCTAAGACTTCAAATGGTTTAACTATATAATCCTCAGCTCCACCCTTCAAGCCCTGAATCTTAGATGTGAGGTCATCCTTAGCTGTGAGAAATATTACAGGTATATTCCACTCCTTCATCCTCTCAAGCAGAGCAAAGCCATCCATTCCGGGGAGCATAACATCAAGCAGGGCAAGGTCATACGCATGGTCACAATGAAGCGAAGCTGCTGCCTCCCCGCCATCATAATATATCTGTGTATCGTAATTGGCTACCTTAAGATTGACCGCTATCATCTTAGCTATCGCCACTTCATCCTCGACTATCATTATCCTGCTCTTTGACATATCATTTACACTCCAATTCGTATACTCCGTGAAATACTTGAAGAGCTCTCGTAAGTATTCCCTGTGTTAAAGCTATGACAGTACCATAATTGGTGAATGGAACATTCTGGTCCTCAGCACATTTCATTCTGTACTTCATCTCACGCTCATTTAACATACATCCGCCACAATGTATCACAACACTGTACTTGGACAAATCATCAGGGAAGCCTCCTCCAGACGTAAATTCATATGTAAGCTGCTTTCCAGTATAAGCATTTATCCAGTTAGGAAGCTTTACCGTACCTATATCATCACATTGTCTGTGATGTGTGCAGCCCTCACATATAAGCACCTTATCTCCATCCTTAAGCATATCTATAGCCATTGCGCCATTAACTGCTGATTTAAGGAAGCCCTTATACCTTGCCATAAGTATCGAAAATGACGTAAGGTATATATCATCAGGAGTTGTCTTAGCGACAAGCTTAAATGCCTGACTGTCAGTTATCACCATTCTAGGTTTCCTGTTTAGTGCCGCTATGGTTTCACTAACCTCATTCTCCTTTATTACAACTGATACTGCACCAGCAAAGAGCAGGTCTCTTATCATCTGCTGCTGTGGCAGTATAAGCCTTCCCTTCGGAGCAGCAGAGTCTATAGGAATAACAAGTATTACCATGTCCCCCTCTGATACAAGGTCTGCAACCAGATGCTTTTCCTCACCTGTATCAACCATAAGAGACAGCTTTTCCTTTAGCTGGTCTATGTTCCTCTTATCCGTTGCACTTACTAACACAGCATTTGCATCCTCTGACAAAAGCTTCATGTCACGAACCTTTAACAAATCGCATTTGTTGTATACTATCAAATGTGGTATCTTCTTATCCTTAAACAAATCAATTAACTCATGGTCCACTGTTGACATTCCAACAGTTGCATCGACCACAAGCACTGCTATATCTGTCTTGTTTAGTATCTGCCTTGTTCTTTTGATGCGAAGTTCTCCTAGAGCGCCCTCATCATCATATCCTGGTGTATCTATTATAAGAACCGGTCCTAAAGGCAATAGCTCCATGGATTTGGTTACAGGATCAGTGGTAGTTCCCTTAACGTCAGATACTACTGACATCTCCTGATTAGTTACCGCATTTACAACACTAGACTTACCTGCATTTCTTCTTCCAAAAAAGCCTATGTGAAGTCTGTTCGCTGATGGTGTCTGGTTCATACTCATATCCTGCACCTCCATGTATCTAGAATCTGAAATCTCTTATTCCCTGCTCAATCTTGACAAGGTTCTCCCTGCATATCTCTCTTACCTTATCCCTTGGGATATTCTTAAGCTCTGCCTCAATAAGTGCATCACCTATACGCTTTGTGTCCTCTGATGCATAATCTATCAGATACTCCTTAAGCGTCATAAGTGCATTTGGATGACAGCAGTTCTGTATCTGTCCAGACTTACAGAGACTCATAAATCTGTCTCCGGTTCTTCCCTCTCTGTAGCATGCAGTACAAAAGCTAGGTATATAACCAAGCTCCATAAGCCACTTCACTACCTCATCTAAGGTTCTGGTATCACTCACATCAAACTGCTCTGAATTAAGGTCCTCTGGCTCTGGCTCGTAATATCCGCCAACACTGGTCTTTGAGCCGCCGCTTATCTGTGATACACCAAGTCTTATCACCTTCTCGCGGACTGCCTGACTCTCTCTTGTTGATATAATCATTCCTGTATATGGAACGCTTATACGGATAAGAGCACATATCTTAGCGAACATATCGTCACTTATTCCGTTATCGAAATCATCCGGATTGATATCATCCGCAGGCTTTACTCTAGGTACGCTTATCGTGTGTGGACCAACTCCATGTACAGCCTCAAGATGCTCAGCGTGCATGAGAAGTCCGGCAAACTCATATCTATACATCTGTAGTCCAAACAGTACTCCAAGTCCCACGTCATCTATTCCGGCATCCATCGCCCTGTCCATAGCCTCTGTGTGATATGCATAGTTGCTCTTCGGACCATAAGGATGTAACTCCTCGTAACCTTTTTTGTTGTATGTCTCCTGAAACAGGATATATGTTCCTATACCTGCCTCCTTGAGCATACGATACTCCTCAATCGTAGTTGCGGCTATATTTACATTTACTCTTCTTATCGCACCATTCTTGTGCTTAATGCTGTATATGGTATTGATACACTCAAGTATATATTCTATAGGGTTGTTTACCGGATCCTCTCCCGCCTCTATTGCAAGACGCTTGTGTCCCATATCCTGAAGTGCAGTTACCTCCCTTATGATGTCATCCTGAGTAAGCTTCTTTCTTGCTATGTGTTTATTCTTGACATGATAAGGGCAGTAAACACATCCGTTTATACAATAATTTGACAAATATAACGGAGCAAACATAACTATACGATTACCATAAAAATCCTTCTTTATCTGCTCTGCAAGGTCATATATCTCACTTATCCGCGACTCATCCTCGCACGCAAGCAAAATGGATGCCTCACGATGTGTAAGACCTTTTCTACGGCGTGCCTTTTCTATTATACTGTCAACAAGCTCCAGATTGTCCTTGTTGTCGTCTGCATATTTAAGCGTTTCCATTATCTCTTCATCATCGATAAATTCCTCCGCCTTTAATGACCTTGGGTTGTACATTTGTCCTGCCTTCTTTCTTACTCTACTACCTGTACCTTAAGCATATTAGTGTTTCCTGATACTCCAAGAGGAACTCCTGCTCCTACTACTACTGTATCTCCTTCATGTAAAAGTCCCTGCTCCTTACCCTGCTTTACAGCATGGTCGAAAAGTCCGAATATCTCCTGCTGCTCCTCAAGATGTATAGGTGTCACACCCCATGACATATTGAGCTGTCTGTATGCTCTGTCACTTGTTGTTCCTGCAATGATATTACATGTTGGTCTGTACTTAGATATGTTTCTTGCAGACCTTCCTGACTTTGTTACTATAACTATAGCTGTCGCATTTAAGTCAATAGCTGTTGTGCAGGCTGCATGGCATACTGCATCAGTTACATTCTGGTTAGCCTTTCTGTCATAGTGGAAGAACTGCTTTCTGTAATCTATATCCTTTTCTGTTCTCAATGCTATTCTTGCCATTGTCTCAACAGCCTCCACAGGATATAAGCCTGCCGCTGTCTCACCTGAAAGCATGATTGCACTTGTTCCGTCATAGATAGCATTTGCAACGTCAGTAGTCTCTGCTCTTGTAGGTCTTGGATTCTTAATCATTGAATCAAGCATCTGTGTTGCTGTGATAACCTGCTTACCTGCATTGTATACCTTGTGGATAATGAGCTTCTGTATAATAGGTACCTCCTCGCAAGGAATCTCAACACCCATATCTCCTCTCGCTACCATTACTCCGTCTGATACATAGATGATATCATCAATATGATTTACACCCTCTGAATTCTCTATCTTAGATATGATATTTATATTCTTGCCACCATTCTCGTCAAGAAGATGTCTTATCTCTAATACATCTCTTGCACTTCTTACAAATGAAGCTGCAACAAAGTCTACATCCTGCTCTATACCAAACAAAATATCACTTATATCTGTCTCACTCATATATGGCATATTCAAATGTACATCAGGCACATTTATTCCCTTGTGATTAGATACTATTCCTCCGTTTATTACCTCACAGAGAATATCTCCGTCACTTATTGACTTAACCTCAAGCTCAATAAGTCCGTCATCTATAAGAATATGAGTTCCTATCTCTACATCCTTGTACAAATCCTTGTAGGTTATGGATGTTATCGTACTGTCACCCATAAGCTCTCTTGTTGTGAGAGTGAAGAAGTCGCCTGTCTTAAGCTCTGCCTTGCCACCCTCGAAATCTCTTGTACGAATCTCAGGTCCCTTTGTGTCAAGAAGTATTGCAACAGGAAGGTTAAGCTCTGCACGAATCTTCTTAACCATATCCATTCTTCTCTTCTGCTCCTCATGTGTTCCGTGTGAGAAATTAAGTCTGGCAACATTCATACCAGCCTGCATAAGCTTTCTCATTACATTTTCATCATCTGTGGATGGTCCAAGGGTACATACGATTTTTGTTTTTCTCATTATCTTTTCCTTTCTGATTTAATAGGATATTAACAAGCATATCCCCCATATGCATGATTACATGTTCCTAAAATATTTTAACCTGTATATCTCACTTTGTATAAGCATATGAAGCTGTTACTTACAGAGCTCCTCAACTACCTTATTTATGAGCTTGCCGTCTGCCTTGCCCTTAAGCACTGGCATTACACTCTTCATAATCATGCCCTTATTCTTAGAAGCTATAACCTCAGCAAACTTGGTATTAATAATCTCCTTTACCTCGTCCTCACTCATCATCTGTGGAGCGTAGCTGCTTATTACGTCATATCTTAACTGATATTCAGCAAGCAAATCTGTTCTGTCAGCAGGGCAGGTATCTAACTGTTCCTTTGCTGTCTTTTGCTCCTTTAGGATAACTCTGTCAACTAAGTCCTCTCCAATATCATCACGATGTCCCTCATCTATAGCAACCTTCTTGACTGCTGATATAAGTGATGAAATAGCATCCTTTCTCTCCTTGTCTCTTGCCTTCATGGCAGCAATCATGTCCTTTTGTAATGTCTCAAACTTCATATCTGTTTCCTCCTATATAATAATTATCTATGATAATTCTCTATATGTTTTATTCTTCGCCGCTCTCCCAAGGACGAATTCTGTAGGTCACTCCTATGCTCTCGCATATTCTTGCGCACTCTTTTTCCTCTTCCTTGGTGATTGTTGTATCAACTGTCGACAGAACAACATTAGGTATACAGCTTGTACACTCCTTTGCAAAATCAAGCATCGCCTGAAATGATATATCACCGAATCTGCTTCTGACTATCTCGTGGTATCTGTCAGCATTAGGTGTATTTAAGCTTATCGAAACTGTATCTATCAAGCCCTTAAGCTCTGGTACAATATCTCTGTTATTGACAAGATTGCCAAGTCCATTTGTGTTAAGACGTATTTTCTTATTCCATGTATTCTTGACATATTCTGCCGTCTTTATAAGTACATCCAGTGCCTCTGTTGGCTCTCCAAAGCCGCAGAAAACAAGCTCGTCATAATCATCCATATTGAATTTGGAAAATGCTTTCTTTACCTCTTCAAAGCTTGGTTCATGTGAAAGCCAAAGACTTCCAGACTCTCCAACGTGGTCCATATTCTGTCTTAAGCAAAATGTGCAGGCACATGGACATTTATTAGTAAGATTAACGTATAAATTATTGTGAACCTTATATAATATCTCCATAACGACTCCTCTTTTTTATCACTTTTTCTCCGTTTATAGTATAATCGTACAAACTTGCAAAATCAATAACAAATACTATTTTTTCTCTTCCCCTAAATGATTAAAAATGTTATTATATTTACAAGTATTTTTATGGATGTTGAGGAGGTGAATACTCAGATGAACGATTACTATAACGATAACTTCTTCACACGGGCGAAGCGAACTGTATATAAGTGGTGGTGCATAGTGTATAAACCTGTATATAAGCTTATACATCATGGTGAATGGCCTGATTCTAAAGAACCTGTATACCTTGCAGAAAAGCAGGAGCTGGCTAAACAAATGGCTAGTCAGACACAGACGGATGAACAATATGAGCCATCTATACAGATACCTGATGAGCCTGTTATTAATACTGAATCAGAGGTTGATTTATCAGGAGTTAATGACGATGTATTGTCAAGAGCTAATGAGATTATGGAGCGACTTGCAAGAGAGGCTGCCGAGGATGAAGCCAAAAAGCAGGCAGAGATAGATGTTGCAAGGCAGAAAGCAGAGAATGACGCAAGACTTGCAAGCATACTGAAATCCACAGAGAGGGATATCTCAGCATATATCGCAGAAGGTATAGCGCACCGTACAGACAACGAGACGACTAATATCAAGGAGGCATAATTAATGAAAAAACGGATTTTATATACACTATTAATCTTAATCGCAGTATTTATGTGTGGCTGCGCATCTAACCCTAAGAATTTTTCGATTGGCGATCTTACCATAACCTTGAACAAGGGCTTTAAGGAACAGACAGATTCTAATTTTGACATATATCTTGTAAGCGATGACATAATATTTACAGCAGTGAATGAATCAGAATCAGATGTAGAATACTCAGGCTATGAGATTAATTCTCTTAAGGATTACAGCTTAGAGATAGCAGAGCTCAATAAGGTTGATAAAAGCTCTATCAAACAGCGTGGAAACTATTATTACTTTGTAAACAAGGGTACAACCAGTGGAGCTAATTACACATATGTACATTGTATGCTTCAGGGACGAAGCTCTTATTGGATATGCGAATTCGTATGCAAGACCAAGAACTATGACAGATTCAAGGACAGCATATTCAAATGGGCTGACAGTATAGTTATTAATCAATAAATTCTGTAAATCATATATAATAAATATGGAGCTGGTGTAGCAGAAAATGTATATATTTTCTACCATACCGGCTCCATATTTTATCTCTTATATTATCTGTAAATTAATCCATGTGCTCACTGTCATCTGAATTTTCGTCCATATGTCTATCATCATCTGCCACGTCTGAATTTTCGTCCTCATCCTCCCACAATGCTGAATCGTCATAATCATACTTGTCACCCGCAAATACCATATATGTCATATAAAATCCTACAGGTATTGCAAGCATTATAATTACTGTAAGTATATTCTTAGTAGTATCATTATGAGCTTTAAACAGCATGAGGTATACAGCTGCCACTATGACTGCTATAAGTATCACATCTACCAGCACCGTTATGACTGCCTTTAAGCCTTTTTTCATATGATGCCCTCCTTAGGATTACTCTGTAGGGGAAAGATTCTTAAAACTTAAATCCATAATAGGAGCTGAGTGTGTAAGTGCCCCAACAGATACAAAATCAACACCTATATCTGCTATCTCCTTAAGTCTTTCCTTTGTGACATTACCTGAGCACTCAGTCTGTGCCTTACCAGCTACACGACGTACAGCCTCTCTCATAGTATCGTTGTCCATATTATCAAGCATGATTATATCTGCACCTGCTGCCACAGCCTCGTCAAGCTGCTCTAAGGTTTCTACCTCAACCTCTATCTTTCTAACAAATGGCGCATAGTCTCTTGCAAGCTCAACAGCCTTTGTGATACTTCCAGCCGCACCGATATGATTATCCTTAATCAAAACTCCATCAGTAAGGTTATATCTGTGGTTAGTACCGCCTCCGACCTTAACTGCATATTTCTCAAACAATCTCATGTTAGGTGTTGTCTTTCTTGTATCGAGAAGTGTTGTCTTACTTCCTTTAAGCTCGTCGGCGAGTGACCTTGTAAATGTTGCAATTCCACTCATTCTCTGGAGATAATTAAGAGCTGTTCTCTCTCCCGATAAAAGAGCACGGATGTCACCTCTTACTACCCCTATAAGCTGTCCATTTTTGACAAAATCTCCGTCCTTAACGTCAGTTTCAAACACGGCTGTCTCATCAAGCAGCTCAAAGGTTCTTCTGAACACATCAAGTCCACATATAACTCCATCCTGCTTACAGATTAAGTCTGCCTTTCCCTGCTTAGGACATGGCATAACAGCATTGGTTGTCACATCCTCACTTGTAATATCCTCTCTTAAGGCTGAAAGTATATATTCATCTGAATTTAATTTAGCGGTTACACCATTTATCATAGAAATCACTGTCCCTTCTCTTTATTTCATCCATAATAAGCTTCTTGTTAGCTTTATCCCACGCTTCAACATTCTTATAAGTAT
>CAVELH010000013.1:0-26814 GCA_963616385.1 bacterium
CCTTGCCAAACAATACTGTTGTTCCAAGCACAAAGCCCTTTATTCCTTTTGGTGCATAAGTCTCTATCTTGTCCATTCCACATGCACCATCCCAATATATCTCAAAATCCATCTCATCCTTAAGTGACAAAAGCTTATCTATCTTCTCTCCTACATAAGGAAGAAACATCTGCCCTGCATTGCCTGGATTGACAGACATGAGAAGAACCTTTTTAACTATACGAAGCATCTCAAGAACTGTCTCAACACTTGTACCTGGATTAATTGCAATACCCGGTATCATACCGGCATCAATAATAGCCTGTAATGTAGTCGAAGGATGATACTCAGCCTCAGGATGAATATATACAGTATCTCCCGGTCTTAAGTTCTTAAGAAATAATCCTATTCGATTGTTCGGGTGCTCTATCATAAGATGCACATCAAGCGGCTTGTCTGTTGCATTGGCAATAAACCTCATATCATTAAGCGACATGGCAAAGTTAGGCACATATCGTCCATCCATGATGTCAATATGAAAAGAGTCTATTCCTGCACTCTCCAAATCTCTTACTTCTTTTTCAAGGTTTCCAAAATTAGCACACATCATAGAAGCATTTAATTCAAACATAACCTGTTACCCCCTTTTGTTCTTTATATATCTACGTTCTGTATCATGACAGGCTTATGCATAACCTCACATTTATGTGCAATGCTGTCCGAATCCCCATAATAAGCATCACAAATATTAATTGCATACTCGCTGTCCTGTGTATCATCATATATTCCCCATCCATCATCTCGATAGCTTGTCACAAGCTGCAAATACTCATCCTTAAGCTCTGGAATTGAGCTCTCTATTGCCTGTACAAAAAGCGGATGTGGTCTCCATATAAGTATAACATCCTCACTGCATTTTTCAAAGACACTAAGGCTTGTCCTTATCTTTCTTATCATCTTTTCTCCATTTTGCACCAAAGATGAAACATTTGTATTATATAAAATTATCTTACGCCTTGAACCATCAGCCTTATATATATTTTCTCTCCAACGCTCAGGAATCAATTTCAAATATCTATCTTTTATCTGCTCTGTCTTCTTCTCGACCACATTATCGTAAGGCAAATCCATAACAAGAATTTTACTCTCCCATACCTGTCTTGTAGCCTCACCGGCAAATCCAGTAAGACATTCTATATATGCCTTCCTTGTAGCTTCTGACTGAACATAAGTAATATCCGCATTCACAACTCCTGGCATTTTGCAATAATACTCCATTGTCTTTTTAGCCTTCTCGTTTCTCTCCTCAGGCTCATCAAGCTTAAACCACGGAATATACACAAGCCTGTCAGTATGAAGCTTAAGATATGACGAAAAATATTCTGGCGATACACTTGTGGTATAGTTGTAACTATCATATGGGCTCTGAATATATATTACATCAGGATGCATTTTCTCTATATCAAATGCATTATAATCCACAATATCCACATACTCAGGATACTTATCTCCCTCATAGTATTCGTCCTTTTTTGCTCCAGTTGCAGTTCTTGAATAATATGGAATCGGCATTACATAAACATTACTGTCCACATTCTTTTTTTCAGCTCTCCATGCACCTTCAAATGCATCCCAATGTGCTGCCTTATATGTTATAAACAAAACCTCTCTCTTGTCATGAACATTTTTCCTAATACTTACCTGATATGCCTCAGTAATTTCTTCTAACGCCTGACCTATATCCTCTATATCAACAGCCTCTCCTGCTGCATACTTATCCGCCAGCTCACCAATCTGATACAACAGCTCACAGTACATCTCAAGTATAGATACCGGCTCAAAGCCTTCACCATAATGCTCCTCAAGCATAGTACCAATCTGTATGGCACTATTCTGACATGCCATCAAAACCTGCTTTGCCTCTTCGCTCTGCCCTACACCTATAATTGCTATTACTGCTTTATGTGCCTCTGTCATAAGCATTGCTAGCTGCTCAGCCTGCTCTCCCGGCTTATCCTTCACAATTCTGTTACTGTTATCCAAGTCATTCGCTGAAAATATATATTCAAACGGATATGGTGAACCCAGTTTCTTAAGATACTCTTCCTGCCTGGTAAAAAACGGATAACCATGAACACCTCCAGTTTTAACTATCTTCATGTAATCACCATATTCTATTTTTAGTACACCATCGTAGGCTGCCGGTACAGGAACCTCGATAGTCTCAAATGGAACCATAATAGTTTTTTCAAAATACTCTGCTGGATATAGGTGACTGTCAAAATATACCCAATACGGCATAAGTGCAACATTTTTACCACCCTTATATGCATACAGTGAAAATAATTTCTCTGCCGTCTGGAACAACTGCTGCTTTATACATCCTGAACAATCAAATGAGACATTACACATATCCTCTATCTGACAGAGAACATCGGTATATTGCTCCACATTCCCGTTATCTTCCCTGATCTCATCTGCGGCTGCCATTACCATGGTAGCAAGAGCCTTTCTCTGTTTCTCTTCCTCCTCATCATCAGCGACATAATCTATAGGAAATATATCTATGCCGACTGCATAAGGAAAATCATGATATTTTTCAAGATAATCTTCATCAAAATTAAGGCGATGCCCACTTGCAACTCTAGTTAAATGCTCAAAATAATGCTCCTCCTTATTAAGATTAAGTATTACATAATCTTTGGGGAGCTCACTTTCTGCCACTTCATTAAAGCGAATATAATCTGCTCTAAGCATACAGATATCTAAATCGTCATCCCATGGTATATACCCACCGTGACGTATAGCACCAAGCAGTGTACCACAGTCCGCAAACCATCTTATATTATATTTTTGACATACGCGGTCAACCTCTTTTAGCACCTCCAGCTGTGCCGCCCATGCCCTCTTAATTATTCCTGATATGTAAAAGCCCTCTCTGACTTCATCCTCAAAATATGTGTGTGGAAACTGCATAACTGCCCCCGCCTTCCTGCATATATTATATTTACCCCATATAACAAAATAAGCTGACCCGCAAGCGAGCCAGCCATATTTTGTCAATAATTAAATTACTGAAGTAATGAAAGTACACCCTGAGTAGACTGATTTGCCTGTGCAAGCATTGACTGTGCAGCCTGCTGAAGAATGTTATTCTTTGTGTAGTTTGTCATTTCACTAGCCATATCTGTATCTCTGATCTGTGACTCAGCAGATGTAAGGTTCTCTGAGTAGTTCTCAAGGTTGTTGATTGTGTACTCGAGTCTGTTCTGCTTAGCACCAAGCTTTGAACGAGCTGCTGATACAGTCTTGATAGCTTCTGTAATCTTATCCATAGCTGCTGAAGCAACTGCATGTGTAGATACCTTAAGAGCATTTACACCAAGTGCTGTAGCTGACATTGAAGAAATGTCAATCTGCATATTCTCACCAGATACTGCACCAACCTGAAGCTGCTTGCCTGTGAATGAACCAGTAAGAAGCTTTGTTCCGTTGAATGCTGCCTTCTTAGCGATAGAATTGATCTCATCTGTAAGCTCTGTAATCTCATCCATGATAGCTGTACGATCCTCAGATGCGTTAACATCGTTGGCTGCCTTTGTAGCAAGCTCACCCATACGCTGAAGGATTGAGTGAATCTCATTCATGTTACCTTCTGCTGTCTGGATAAGTGATACACCATCCTCAGAGTTCTTAACAGCCTGATTGATACCACGAATCTGGTTTCTCATCTTCTCACTGATTGAAAGACCAGCTGCATCATCTGCTGCTCTGTTTACTCTGTAACCAGATGAAAGCTTCTCAGTTGACTTAGAAACTGCCTTAACATTCTGTCCTAACATTCTGTTAGTGTTTGCTGCCTGCATGTTGTGCTGTACTACCATAATAATTCCTCCTTGAATATAATCCCGCATCCTTGCGAGATGTACTACCGATTACTTATGTATCGGCGTTTTTATTTTATTGATGTAAGTTTTTTCCTTACACCATATATATCGGAAGTTTATTCCGATACTTAACCTTATTTAATAAAAATAATTAAAAATTTTTATTTTTTTCTGTCATACAATATTGAGTCATTAACCATGCCGTTTGACATCGACTTGTAGTATTTGTTTGCAACCTGTTTTGACTGCTTAACCTGCTTAATACCTTTGAAGCCTACAGCAAATACCTGTTCAAGAGTTGCACGGTTTCTCTCCTCAAGAACCTCTATACGCATACCTAAGTCTACACATTCCTTAATAAGTTTTTGCATTTCGACCAGCTCATCATGATATAAATCCTGATTGGCAAGCACCTCTGCCCTTACTCTGTCATAAACAGATGTAAAGCCCTTATCAATCTCATTAATATTATTAATGAGAACATCCTTATTATCTATGATTTCACCAAATGCTCCCTCGTCAAATTTCTTTTCCTTAGCAATTCGCTCCTGCTCCTCGGTAAGAGATAGAACCTGCTCCAGATACTTCTTCTTACGAAGCAGCGATTCCTGCATTATAGTTACATAAGTACCTGTCTGATCCATACTTATCCTCGCTTTTCCTTACTTCATGTCCAGAACCACCTGAGGTCCCTTTGCTTTACCCATTATCTCTTTCCAAATATCACGCATACTTCTGAGCTCATCAAGCGCACGATTAAGAATCTCCAAATCCTTCTTCATATTTGCTTCAACCAACAACGCAAATATATAATCATACATTCTCTTGAAATCCTCTGCAACAGGATACTTGTGATTAAGTGTAGTCGTAAGCTCGACAATTATATTTCTGCATTTCTGAATATTCGTATTAGTTGTTTCATAATCCTTCTTCTCCAACGCAACTATTGCTATGTTGCAGAACTTTACTGCCCCCTCATATAACATAAGAGTCAGCTCTGCCGGAGAAGCTGTATTAACTCTGTTATTACCATATGCTCTTGCCGCATTATATGTCATGCCCTAAGCCTCCTAATTTTAACCTTCGTTAAATACAATACTCTTAATTCTATGAATTTCCTCCCATAAGTGCAGAGAGGTACGACTGCTGCGACTGAAGCTTAGCCATAGCCGACTCCATAGCAGCAAACTGATTATAGTACTTATCCTCTAAATCCTGTAGCTTCTTCTCCCACTTTTCTATATCATCATCCTTATCATCTATCTTGTTATCAAGAGTGATATCATCATAGAATGTAAGTGAATGGCTTGTTTCTGAACGTGCCATTGCCTTAGTAAGTGAACTGTATAACTGTGTTCCTATACCCGGATTCTCCTTATCTCCCACAAAGAGCTGTGAGAATATCTCAGGATTAGATGACAATGCTTCCTTAAGCTTATTTGTCTCTGTCGCATATTCCGCATCATCAGCATCACCCATGATGTGAAGCTTGCCCTTCTCTGAATAGTCACCTGTGACAATTCCAAGAGATGCTAATGTATACTGCTTTTCATTTCCATCTTTATCAGTTACCGTAATACCCTTGTTAAGGATTGTACGCATAGATGAAAGAAGTGAACTTATTGTCTCATCTCTTCTAAGTATACCCTGCTTAGCCTTCTTCTCCCACTGCTCAATCTGTGTATCAGAAAGCTGTGACCTCTCATCGTCTGTAAGAGGATCATAATCTGTCTTAGACTCATTGTAGAGAGTGTTCATCTCATCTATAAGCTCATTGTATTTGGTAACGAAATTCTTAATAGTATCGTAGATACCATCTACATCACTTCCAACTGTAGCACTTACAGGAGAATCATTTGTAAATGTTCCTGTTGCCTTATCATAAGTTCCTGTCACACCCTTAGCTGTTATAGAAAGTCCATTAAGCTCAAATGTATTACTGCTGCCTACATACTCAACTCCATTATACTCTATGATTGCATCCTGAGCATCTACCTTAGTTGCTCCGGAAGTCTTGCTGAGTCCAAGTATATCTAACGCTGTATCATCTGATGATGTAAGGTTGAAATCATAATCTGCACCTGTTGACGACGCATTAATATAGAATCTTCCCTGCTTTGAATCAAAGTTTGCAGAAACACCCATCTTAGATAAGCCTGATGTAAAGTCATTTATAGTTGTGTCCTCACCTACAACAAAGTCCTTGCCATTTATGCTAAATGTTGTTCCTACCTTAATGCCTATATCTGCGAGCTTGGTTGTTGATGATATATCTGCACTGGTGAAGTCCTTTCTGTAGCGCATATCTGATATGCCCTTTAATGTGTTTGTAGCTCCTGTTTCAGGCTCATCCTTATAGCTTATATCACCTGACAAACCAAGTCCTTCACTCTCTATGTGATATATCTCACCATATGTACTACCATCCTCAGACTTAGTAGCTGATGCATTAGTAAATGTGAGCTGTCCATCCACATAGCTTGCCTGAAGCTTCTCGTATCCCTTTGTATCCTTAAGCTTCTTATTAAGCTCATCAAGACTTGCAACTCCATTCTCACCCGTTCCTCCAAGTTCAAATGTAAGGTCATCAACAGTATCATTACCAGCAGATATAGTTATGATCTTACCAGAAAGTCCAAGGTTATTACCTGATGAATCTGTCATATCTGCAAACTTAGTGCTGCCCGACACCTTAGGATAAGCTGTAAAGCTCTTACCAAGAGACTTGATATTAGAGCCTGTAAGATATGCCGATGATGCAAGCTGCTTAACTGATACACTGTGTGTACCATTCGCCGCATTAGAGTTAGCCTGTATTGTAACCTTCGTCTCATCACTTACAGATGCCTTCTTAGCTTTAAATGAGCTTGCAAGACGCATTGATGACACTTCTGTCTTATAGAAGTTATATATCTTAGTATTTAAGCTGCTCCATGCTTCCTTCTTCCACTCAAGCAACTGCTTTTCCTGTTTTACTTTATCTACTTTTCCGGAGCTGGCTGAAACCATCTCCTTAACCATGCTCTCTGTATCCATACCGGATATGAGTCCTGTCATTCTAACTGCCATGGTAACCCTCCTATCGCTTCTCGTCTACCAAAAGACCTGCCATCTCCCATGCCTTTGCAAGCATATCAAGTGCCTTCTCAGGCGGAATCTCTCTTATTACCTCATCTGTATCACTGTCTGTAACTGTTATTGATATACGGTTAGTATCCTCGTGATACTTGAAACTTAACTGTGTATGCTTTATAGGACTAGCCTGCTTAACATGCTTGTTAAGGTCGTCTACCGCAGCCTTAACCTGATCTGTAGACACATTCTGATCCGACTGCACGCCTGCTCTGTCCTGCTCTCTGCTTCCCTGATTATTGTTTCCGTTACTCTTTGCGCCTACAGGAGGAAGGCTTTCTACCTTAACCTGACCTGCTGTTGCACTGGCACCTGCGTTGACATTAACTGCCTCTGTCTCAACAGGCTTAGTCACCTTTGTACTACTACTGACATTCAAAGCTCCTACGCCACCGATTCCATCAATTACCATCTTAAAACACCTCCATGTTATAAAACCTGCTATCCTTAGCCTTGTTAAACATTATCTCTATATGTGTTATCGTCACTTAAGAACACATACTTAACATTATATAAAAAATATTCTGCGTCAATTTACCATGACACAGAATATTTTACATTACTATAATAATTTCTTCAAGCTTTCCATATCAAGTGTTGATACAGTTTCCCTATTTGCATCCTGAATCTGCGAATATAGCTCCTTGCGGTATACAGGTATGCTCTTTGGTGCATTTATACCAATCTTAATCTGCTCACCCTTCACCTCAAGTACGGTTATTTCTATGTTGTTTCCTATCATTATGGATTCGCCTTGTTTTCTAGATAGTGCCAGCATACTATTCACCCGCCTTCTTCAATCGCTCTATGGCATCATACACGTTGTACTTAATCAAGTAATCTTCATTCTCTGCTATAACCTGCATAGCCTGTCTGTTTACAGTATTGATAATAATTGGTGCTTTGAGATTAGCTGTCATCTTAGTTAAATCAGACGGAATTGACATAGTTACCAATATAAGAATATCCGCATCCGCCGGATCACCGATAGTTTTGGTAAGCTCATCCTCAATTATAGGAGTGTACTCCTCTGTTATATCTATAGGATTGATGACAGGAAGCACCATAAGCGGTTCTTCCATCGACTGAAGCCAGCTTATCTTCGAACGCTCTTCCTTCTCAGAGTCATAGATAAGTGCAAATTTCTTTAAATTCTCAAAGCCGATAATACCCATAGGGAACTCTATGATTTTATCATCCTCGATATCAATCTTTCCAAAAAATTTAGTTTCCGCTACCATATAATCCCTCCTGTTATTTTATATATAATCAAGCAATGTTTTCTGCATAATATTACCTGTTGCAGCAAGTGCCGACTCATATACCAGATTAGCCTCATTGAAATCAATTATGGTCTCATCTGTCTCAGCATCCTCATTTTGAGACTTTAACTCCTTAAATGAGGCATACTGCTCATCAACTCTTGTAGATACCATCTCCAGCTTAGTCATACGGCTTCCCACATCCGATTGTACGGCTGAAACCATAGACATATAATTCTGGAAATTAGTTATGTTGGCAGAAAATGTTTTCTGCATATTCTCTTTCTTAAGAGCAATCTCTACATCTATGTCCTCAAGCATCCTGTTAATCTGCGCTACCGCATCTTCGTTTGAAGAATACTGCACATCTGAAAGCATAGCCTTCAACTTAGCCTGTGCATCCTCCGCTGCCTGAAGCTCATCTAATGCATATATAAGGTCATTTATATCGTTGGTCATCTCCTCTGAAATAAGCTGATTTCCCTCGGTATTAACCTGTAAGCTCTGGTTAAAATTCACTTCATAATATATCTTCTGTCCTGTCTCCGGCTTGGTGTATTCAGTCTCCTTCACACTTCCATCCGTCTGGACAGTGTACTGTTTACAATCAAAATAATGCTCAGGTCTTAAGTCACTTGCTTCAAATTCCTTCTTTGCATAAGATACAGATATATCATCCGCAGTCTTTAAGATGTTAAATACATTCTCACCAAATACTATCTCTCCAGTCTCCTTGATGACATGAATATCATCAGGACCAACCTTGTAATATGAATCGGCATCATCAGTCTCCATAACTGTCGTTGTAAATCCAGCAAGAGATATCTCATTTCCATCCTTATCCAGTGCCTTGAGTGAAAGTACTGTATCACCTGCATTATTAGTATTATCAATTCCCTCATATGCAAGATTTAATCTGTACACCATCTCTGAATCCGGCTGCTTGTATGTAGTAGGATCCGCTATATAGGAATCCACCTTAGTATAGTCCACGCCATCCCATACAACATTCTTAGTATCTAATGCGTCTGCTGTAAAATGCTGTGTTATATCATAAGAATACTTAGTTGTATCCTCTGTCTCCGTAAATGCGAGTGCTCTGTCCGTCTTATAACCTGAGAATATATATCTTCCGGCATAAGTCGAGTTACCCTCACTGTAAAGCATATCCTGAAGCTCCTTTAAGCTGTCAATGATTGCACTTCTGTTTGTACTGTTAAATGAGTCTGTAGAACCCTGTACACAATATGTCTGTATATCCTCTATTCTGCTTGTGATATTAGAAAGAGAGGTTGTAGTAATCTTTAACCACGACTCTGCATCAGGTATATTCTTTTTCTTATACTGCTCTAGCTGATTAACAGTTGTTCTAAGCTTTAAAGCTCTAATCGCTATAACCGGATCATCGGAAGCCTGTGATATCTTCTTTCCTGACGTCATCTGCTCTGTACGCTTATTAACCTCAGTCATACTCTTCTGCATATTTCTGAGGGAATTCCCTGTAACCATCTGATTTGTTATTCTCATATTATCCCTCCTTATACTCCGGTGTCATTTATAAGCTTATCATACACTTCATTCAATATAGATATAACCTTAGATGCAAGATTATACAGGTTCTCATACTTAGTTAAGTCTGATGCCTCTTCATTCTCATCAACACCCGATACCGACTGTCTCTGGCTATCTATTGTATATCTTATATCATCCTGATTCTCTGTAAATACCTTCATCTTAGATATATCAACAGCCATATTAGTTGTCATAGCCTGCATAAACTGTGCTATAGTTCCCTGCTGGAACATGGACTGGTCTGTCATTCCAAATATAATTTTATCTATGATAGGTCTTGACTCAATATCACCCTGCTCAACATCCTTGGCATATGATACAACTACCTTGCTAGGGTCATCCTTCCAAGCCGAATTTAACTCCCAGTTAATAGCTGTAAGTCTGTAATAGCTTGAATCATTAGAAGATATCGTGCCTGTGCCCTGCATAGAACCCTTTAACACAAAATCCTCACCAAATGCATCAAGTGCAGTAAACATATCAAGTCCCGCATCACCATTTTCGTCAACGCCTGCTGTGGTTAAAGAATTGATGTACTTTGAAAATGTTCTTACAAGCTCATTTAACTGTGCCTGATAATATGGTATACCCTTAGTAGAATTACTGCTTCCTATAATTCCTGTATATCCTACCATATTATTAGGGAACTGGGCTGTAACCTCAACATTTTTCTCATTATACATAGTCATGTTGGTGAACTTGAAATTATTTAGATTGCCATCCGCATCATATTCAGCAGTCCAGCCATCATACATATACTGTCTGCCATTCAATGTTATAGTTCCCTGACTAGGAATGTTAAGTTTATTTATATTTATAGATTTGGCAAGGCTTACTGTCACCTCTGCCGGATTAGTGCTTACGGATTTTATCTCACCAGAGAAAACCTCACCATTATTTCCATCTCTTACATCGAACAGACCGGCAAGCTTACCCTCGTTCTGTGTAGCCTCAAATCTCTCACCCGCTGAGCCGTCTGCACACTCCCAATATATATCAACTAAGCCCTCCGCATCGTTCTGATTTAACGCCTGGCTTCTAGGAACAACCATCAACTGGTTATACTCTATCTCATCAACTAATATCTCACCATTAATTCTAACCGACAACGCCTCAGCCTTTGAAGGTGTTGCGTCCTTGCCTGAGCCATACATAATGGAAGTTTCCTCAACCTCTACATCCACATACTCAGAAAGCTTATCTATACACACGCCTCGTTTATCTCTAAGGTCATTTGCATTTGCACCCTTAAGCTCTATATTAATAATCTGCTGTGTAAGCTCATATATCTGCTTAGCTAAAGAATTAATCTCACTTACTGCAAGCTCTATCTCATCATTGATTGATTTCTGAGTTCTCTGAAAATTATTAGAGAGCTCATTAACCATATCCGTAAAAGAATCAGCGGTAAGTGTATATGATATTCTCGTTGTATAATCAGAAGGATTATCTGCTATATCCTGCAATGAGCTCGATAACTGTGACAGCCATTTTGTATAACCCGAATCTCCTGCCATCTCGTTCATATATGTCTGAAGCTGTGAGAGATTGTCATACTCTGCATTATACTTGTTATATCTTGAATTAGACGCCCAATATTTATTATCGTAAAATGCATTTCTCATTCTATCTACGCTTGTAGCGGTAATTCCTGTTCCCATCATTCCGTATGGAGCATTGATATCAAGCGGGTTTGACGCTGATGCCAACACCTGCTGTCTTGAGTAGCCCTTAGTGTTGGAATTGGAGATATTATGTGCAGTTGTATTCAAAGCATTTTGAAAATAATTAAGTCCCGAAAGTCCTGTATTTAAGCCTAAAAATGTTGATGGCATGTGTTATACCTCCTATCCTTTATTATCACGAACCAAGCGACATAATCAAATGCTCAATCATCTCCGATACTGTATTTATGTATCTCGATGACGCATTGTATGCGTGCTGGAATTTAATCATATTAGAGAGCTCTTCGTCGGAAGATACTCCGACAACGCCCTGTCTTAAGTTTTCTATATCTGTCACTGACTGCTCCTGTGACTCCGCCATAGAGTTATATGTATAACCCCTGTCCGAAAGGTCATCTATCATTCCCGCATAATAGTCCATATAATTACACTCAACAAGGGAATTAGGACTGACTGTTGAGAACTTGACATTCCAGAGAGCAAGCATTTCATCAACGGTTTCCTGTGCCTCTGCCCCTGTATCTCTTGACAATGGAAGCAGAGAAGGATTCTTAAGCAGCTCTGGATTAACCTCTATGTTACCTGTTGTATATAATGAATAATAGTCGTCTGGATCTTCCTCGTTATATACCTTAAAGGTCTGTGTAGTTCCATCTGCAAGTGTAACTGTCTGCTCAGTATATCGCGGCATACTTTTTCTCACAAAAAGCTCTGTTCCTGCATACTCGTTGCCATTACCCATACCAATTCCTGCCTTATCCTCATCAAGCACCTTGATAACACTTCCGTCCGCAAGTGTAACCTCCTTATTAGGACAAAGAACATCATTCATCTGAGTAACCATCGCATGTACTAAAACGTCGAACTGCGACATAAGATTAGTTACTGTATATGGCTCAACATATGTGTTGAAATAATCTAAATCATTAACATAATTATTAAGGTCTGTCTCATACTGTGTCATGGCTGCCTGATAATCCACATCTGTTGCGTAATCATCTGCAAGCGGCTTGACAGGCTTAGTAGGAACATCTGTATAATTACCTACAAAATAACCTCTCGCCATCATAAGACCTTTCAAAGAACCTACATCCGAATTATTCTCCGTAGACGGAAGTCTGTTTATTGAAAATAACGCATCTCCATCGTCTGCCCACACTGGCATCAAAAAATCTGTGGAGTCCGCTGTAAAATCATAATTGTTCTTGTACTGCTCATTATCTTTTATCTTTACTGCCTCAAGCTTATACGCCTTACCTCTTGTGACAAGACATCTGCCCTCTATATATACTTCAACAGTCCCATCGAGATTATTTATTACCTCTGTATCAACAATTCCACTAAGCTTATCTAAAGCTGAATTTCTTGCATCTCTGTAATCGTTGGCATTCTCAATTCCCGATGCCTCTGCTGAAAGAATTTGCTTATTTAATTCTAATATTGTACTAGAAAGCTCATTAATTGTATCTACCTGACTCTTAATATTCTGATTAAGATTTCTCTGATACTGTACTAAGCTGTTTCTTATATTCTGCACTCTATCCAAAAATGTCTGTGCTGTAGAAATAAATGAGCTTCTTGTTACAATGCTACTTGATTCCTTCTGAAGCTCCTGTAACGACAGCCATAAGCTGTTCATTGTAGTGTTGAAATCCTTACCCTCAAGCTCTCCAAAATATGTCTCAACCTCTGCAACCGTCTCGTACTGTGCCTTATAGTAATCCATTCTGCCATTCTCTGTACGATACGCTGCATCAGCAAAATTATCTCTTACCTGCTTTATCTCAGCAGTAACTACGCCAAGTCCTGATTTGTTCGTATATATAGCTCCTGTGCTAAGCTTAACATATGAACGGTCAGTCAGCATAACCTGCTGTCTCGAATAACCATCGGTTTGCGTATTCATAAGGTTGTGTGCAGTTGTATTCAAAGCATATTGACTAGTCTGTAATCCTGTCACTCCTATTGACAGTCTGCCCATTGTACCACCCATACGCTCACCTCCATTAATTTCTTGTATCAAATCCGCCCGTTACCGGCATATCATTTGCCCCCGAATATCTTCCTGCTCCCTTGAACATATCCTTTGTATATTCCGCGGTCTCTGGGGCTCTATTCAAATTCTGTAGTAAATTGATATTATACTCTATCATCGACAGCGATTCCTTGATAAGATTCTGATTATGTGTATTTATATCTCTCAATCTTCTCGCTATCTTAGCCAGCTTCTCATTGATAACCTGCAAAGGCTCCTGAAACTGAGGCTGCCCATCCAAAAATGCTACTATATCGGATATCTTTATCTCTCCCCGTTTCTTGTTAAGGACACTGGCTATATTCGCCATTATATTCTCCCTCGTGTTGCCAAGATTAGTTATCGTATCTACTAAAAGCTGCTCCTTATCTGTCGTCTCTCTAAGTCTATCTAAATCATTAGATACTATAGATGATGTTTTCTCCATCGACACCTCAAGAAGCTTCTCATATACAGCATACTCCTCGTTAAGTTCAGTAATTAAATTCTCTATAAGACTTGCCATATGAAAAACTCCTTATCTAATCTTAGTAAGCCCTCTTTGCAGCAAATGCAGCAAGAAGCTTATCTGCAAATTCATCTGTGCCAACACTGTATGTTCCCTGATCCATTCTGCCCTTTATATCGTCAACTAAGCTCTCTCTTACATCAGGTGTTCCAACGAGTGCATTCTTTGCAGTCTGCATATCCTTTCCCATACTAGAGAAAGACACTTCATCCTTGAAGCTTGCATATCCGGTACTATTAGTGTTCTTAGATTTCTTAGTGCTATTTGTGCCATATATCTGGCTTATCATATTATAAGTACCAATTCGCATACTAATCCCTCCTTGAATTTATTATCTCATAGTAGTTATCGGTTATATTTTTTAGAACATAACAAGTATGTCAAATTTTTTTACGATTTTTATTGCCATTCAAACAAAATATAGGCGAAAAATTGTAATTACAACGTATCTTTTCATACAATTTTCCGCCTATATTATACTTAATTAAGCTAATAATATTTAATTTAAATGCATATCATTCATAATCTGCACTTGTACCTGTTATTTGTCATTACTCATATTTAAGCTCGTACTTATCATAGTAATTAGTACTGTCAACAAAGTTATCTATGTTCTCCTTATAATCCTCCGGAATATCCTTCGTGCCATCAAGTATTACAGTTATCGTTACACCCTCACTCTTACTATATTCTGTATAATTCTCCGGTGAGACTTCTACCTTATCAACATATCCAAGCTCACATATGGATGTCTTTATATACTCAACGGAAGCATTATATTCTCCCTCATCCTTATCAATATCAGCATTTATGTCAAACACTCCATCATCCGCCTGCGATGCCACAGCCTCAGCCTGAGTACTGACTATATCGTCCTTAGATTTATCAGATTCTTTATTTCCACAGCCTGTAAGCAATAAAAAGGTACATATTATACCCATATATAGTACTTTTCTCATATTGCATACCTCCCCTTCTATCCAACTGCTTGTTACACATTTATTCTATATCCATTAGTTTTTGTCAATGTATTAATCCATAAATCTCATTCTTCCCTGTGCACTTCCCTTAGGCTTCTGATATTTTGTCTTTGTTCTGTATGCATCATTCATAGCATCTGCCAGACCACCGGCACATTCCTTACAGAAACGTCCACTATGTATCATTTTTCCGCAGCGCTCGCACTCAAGTCCAACTAACGAATCATCAGTAAATGATAATCTTTCCTCTCTCACCCATCTTCTTATCTGCTTAACCGATATGTCACAAGCCTCTGCAACCTCATCGACATTGCTGCCAGGATTCTCCCGTATAAATTTCTTTACCTCCTGAAATTTATCCTCCAAAATCTCCTTGCATTTAGGGCAGATTGGGTCTCCTGCTATATAATTAAATAATCTCTTACAGTTTTTGCAATTCATTAATTCCATGTTAATATCCCTTTCCTATACATATACTTGTGTAATATACCTCCGACACACCCTTTTCCTTAAGTAACTTAGTGCATGTCTCTATAGTAGCTCCAGTGGTATATATATCATCCACCAGCATAACTCTTTTATATTTTACTATCTCGCCACTGGAAATAAAAGCCTTTTTCAAATTCTTTTCTCTTTCCTCATTATCTAATTTCTTCTGGGGCATAGTATTAGTGCTTCTAATTATCAGATTCGCTTCCACAGGAATATCAAGTCTTTCTCCAAGACTCTTGGCAAGCAGCTCTGCCTGATTGTAGCCACGCTTTTTCAGCTTGCTCTTATGAACTGGAATCGGGACAAACACCTCAGGAGACACATCTAATATCTCGTGTCCACAGCATTTTATTATTTCGTTGGCGAAAAAATCTGCCAAATCCCGCCTGTTGTTATACTTAAATGACGCTACGCATCTAGTTACAGGTCCAATATAGTTCATTGCCGGAAACCCCTTGATATAGGTTCGCTCGTAATTCGTGCAGTCCTCACAAAGTTCTGCCTCCTCGTCAGCAATTTCCTTTCCACACCTTAAGCACGATGGTTTCTGAACATAAGAAACAAGCCCCGCACACTCATCACAGGTTCCCATGTTATCTATTCCAAGCACCCTCTGACATAACGGGCAGGTTGGTGGGTAAAGCACACGTCCAACATATTTGATTATCTTCTTTGCCCTGTTTCGTGCCAATCTCAAACCCCACTCTCAGCCATTTCCTTTATTCTAAGCGACAATCCCGTATATCTCTTCTGCTCATCTGTGTTGTCAATCATATAGTTTACCATCCCCATATTACCGACAACCACAACCATCTGCTTGGCTCTTGTTATAGCAGTATAAAGCAGATTTCTATTCATAAGCTTGCCCGGTCCATTGACAAGCGGTATCACAACAGCAGGATATTCACTGCCCTGAGACTTGTGAATAGTTATTGCAAATGCGTGCTCAAGCTCATCTAACTTATCATATCCATACACACAGACGCGACCATCATCGAATAATATGGTAACCTCCTCGTCATAATCGCTAATCTCCTTTATGACGCCCATATCTCCATTAAACACGCCAACACCCTCGTCAATGACATAGCCTGTTCCCTCTCCGTTTCTACCTATGCCATATATCTTCCACTCAAGCTTATAATTATTCTTAATCTGCATAACCTTATCGCCTTCACGGAAAATAACATTATTTTTCTCTTTTTCGTTCTTTCCCTTAGCCGCAGGGTTAAGCAGCTCCTGAAGCTTGACATTCATATTTTCAACACCAAGCTCATATTTTCTCATAGGTGTAAGCACCTGTATATCCATAGGACTGATATTAAGATATCTAGGGAGGTTGTCCGACACAAGCTCCTTTACCTCATTAACTGTATTCACAACGCCAGTCCTCTGTATAAAGAAGAAGTCCTTGCTCTTATTACTTATCTCAAGATGCTCACCTCTGTTAATCTTATGTGCATTTATAACTATGTCGCTTCCATCCTCCTGACGAAATATCTTAGTCAGGGTTGTCACAGGAAAATATTCTGAGTTGATTATATCTTTTAGCACATTTCCAGCCCCAACAGAAGGTAGCTGGTTGACATCTCCAACAAGTATCAGTCTGGTTCCATAAGATATTGCCTGCAACAATGAATAGAATATATAACTGTCAACCATTGACATTTCATCCACAATTATCGCATCACACTCCAGCGGATTTGAAGCATTTCTTGTAAAATGCACTCTCTCCCCACTATCAGACTCATCTGCCGGCATTCCAACGACCTCAAGAAGTCTGTGTATTGTCTGAGCCGGCCATCCTGTAGATTCGGTCATCCTCTTTGCAGCCCTTCCTGTAGGTGCACATAATTTTATGTCCATTCCCTGCATGCCATAGTATTTCAAAATAGCCTCAATGATGGTTGTCTTACCTGTACCCGGACCTCCTGTTATAACTGCGACGCCTGCCGTTATTGCAGATTTCACCGCAGCACTCTGCATCTCATCTAATATAATGTCTGTTTCCTTCTCTATCTTAGATATTGCTGCCTCAAGCTCATATTCCGGAACCTCGTATCTCAACTGTAAATCAAGCAGCAGCCTTGCCGTATTTAATTCTATATAATAATTCTGATTGCTGTATATAACAGGCTCATCATCTATATTCTTTATAACTATCTTGCTCTCTATGGCAAGCTCCATCACCTGATTAGCAATTACATCTTCCTCTATGTGTCCGAGAAATTCCTTGACTTTATCAAACAACATACTCTGTGGCAAATACATATGCCCGTCCTGACCTGCAAGACTTAATGTGTATATGATAGCAGAGCGTATTCTATATTCTGAATCAGCATCAACACCCATTCTCTTAGCAATCTCATCAGCAGCACGAAATCCTATCCCTGTAATATCCTCGGCAAGCTTATATGGATTTCCTCTCAAAATCTCATACACGCGGTCACCATAATACTTGTATATCTTCATACCCATATTCACAGAGATTCCGTACTCACTGAGGAACATAATTACCTCCTGAAATTCCCTCTTCTCTGCATATGATGTTGCAATAAGCCTTGCCTGACGCTCCGATATACCTTTTATCTCTGCCAGCCGCTCCGGCTCTTCTTCCATTATTCTAAATGTATCTGTCTTGAATTTTTTGACGATTTGCTTTGCCCGGACTTCCCCGACACCTTTGATAATTCCTGATGCCAGATATCTCTCTATACCCACTATATCATCCGGCATCCTAAGCTCACATGATGTGAACTTGAACTGTATGTCATATTGAGGGTGATTAACATAATCACCCTCAGCTATAATATATAAACCTTCACCTGCATTATACAGTGTTCCTACAAATATTTCTTCTCCATCTTCACCCTGAACAGAAAATACAGCATATCCATTTTCTTCGTTCTTATATATTATATTCTCTATGTATCCTTCTCTTGTCATGGTTTTTTCACATTAAACTTCCTTGTATTATAATGTACTTGGATCTATAGCCTGACTCTGTGTTTTCATAGCATCATACAACTGCTGTGCCAACCCAAACGTTCCCTGCTCTGACGCAGACTTGGCAAACTCCTGTATACGCATATCTCCAAAATACTCCTCGTACTGGTTTTCCTCGTCATCAGACTTCATAATGGTCTTTTCCATCTGCTTATAAACCTGTTCTATCATATAAGCCTCAAATTCTTTGCAGGCAGCCATCATCTCATCATCAGTTGCGGCACTGCTGTCCATATTCTTAAGGTTGTTCGTAAGTCCATTAGTCTTAGACTGGTTAATTACAGAGGCATATTCACTGCCATTTATATTACTCATCGACATATCCATATCAATCACTCCCTCTTAACTAACGAAGGTTATTAGCCTGCTGCATCATCTCATCTGATGCCTGTATAGCCTTTGAGTTCATCTCATATGCACGCTGTGCAACAATAAGATTAACCATCTCGTTAGCTACATCTACATTAGAGCCCTCTGTATATCTCTGATGTACCTTGCTGGCAGTAATATTAGCTCCACCATTCTCCGGTACAGGTGTTCCGGATGCAACTGTAGCAGCATAATTGTTACTGCCTGTCTTAGCTAAACCGGCAGGATTATTAAACTGCACTAAGCCCAAACGCACCTCATATCCATTGCTTATAAGTGTTGCTGCATTGCCAGACGCATCCGGAAATCCAATAACACCCTGGTCTGATATAACCACATCTGTCGCTACATGTGATGTAGGCAGATAAATATTGTTCTGATTCTGGTCAAGTACAGGATATCCATCAGTTGTACAAAGCAAATTACCCTGTGCTGTAGGAGAAACTATAAAGCTTCCATCTCTCGTATACTCTATGTCGCCATTCGGCATACGCACCTGAAAGAAACCTTTACCCTCTATGGCTACATCAAGAGGCTGCTCTGTGGCAGTAAGCTTACCCTGACTAAAATCACCGGTTATAGCCGCAACTCTGCTTCCCAATCCTACCTCTGCCGCAACAGGCTTCTCTGCTCCTGAATTGTTAGTAGAAGTAGACTGTAAATTCTGATACAGCAGCGATTTGAAGCTTGCCTGCTGTGTCTTATATCCTATAGTATTAACATTTGCAATATTATTAGCAATAGTGTCAACATTTGTCTGCTGTGCTCTCATTCCTGAGGCCGCAGTCCACAATGAACGCATCATATCTTATTCCTCCCGTCACTATACGTTGCCTATATTATTAACCGCTTTATCTAGTGTTTGGTCAACCGTCTGCATCATCTTCTGGTTAGTTTCATACGCACGCGTAACAGCTATCATATCAACCATCTCTGTCACCATATTGACATTGGACATCTCCAGATACCCCTGATTAACAGTCGCATTAGAGCCAACAATTGTAGCTCCGTTTACTGCCTCATACATATTCTCTCCGTAGCTTGACAGATAATCATAGTTCTCAAAATCTACTATCTGTAGCTTAGATACATATGTATTTCCACTATATATCTCGCCCATCTGGTTTACGCTTATCTCTACCAGATTAGCATCAGGTATCTGAATACGGTTTCCTCCGTCACCCAGCACAAAATCTCCATCCTTAGTCACAAGATAACCATCCCTAGTAACAGTGAAATCTCCATCTCTTGTATATCTGATATGTTCCGTTCCACTCTTGTCTGTTGTGCTGATGGTAAAAAAGCCGTTTCCTGACAGCGCAAAATTATATAAATCCTCTGTCTGTCTAAAATTACCCTGGGACATGTCAAAATAAGTCTCGCCTATCTTAACGCCAAGTGTCACTCCACCTATACCTCGTATCAAATCCGGACCTTCGGTTGCATCGTTGATTTTTACAGCTAACTGTCTGTCAAAGGACTGTGCTGTTACATCTATCTTCTTGTAGCCGGTAGTGTCCGCATTTGCCATGTTATTAGTGACAACATCCATTCGCTTCTCCTCGTTGCGAAGACCTGTCCAGGCTGTGTATAACGCCCTTACCATCTGTTCAACTCCTTACTTCTTCTCGCTTAAAAATTCAATATATTTACCTGTTCCAATCGCTACTGCTGTAAGTGGTTCCTCAGCAGTCATAGTTGTTATGCCTGTGTTCTCCTCGATAAGATCCTCAAGTCCATGTAATAGTGAACCGCCTCCAGTAAGGACTATGCCTCTGTCCGCGATATCTGCCGCAAGCTCTGGTGGTGTTCTCTCAAGCACTGAATGAACTGCATCCACTATCTGTGCAGTAACCTCTCTAAGAGCTTCCTCTGTCTCATCTGAAGATACTGTTACAGTCTTAGGAAGTCCTGTAACAAGGTTTCGTCCACGGACATCCATTGTTATGTTCTCAGGACGCTTATAACACGTTCCTATGTTAATCTTTATCTCCTCTGCGGTTCTCTCACCAATTAAGAGATTGTGTCTCTTACGCATAAATCTAACTATCGCTTCATCGAAATCATCACCAGCAGTCTTGATAGATGCCGAAACAACCACACCATCTAATGATATTACAGCTATATCAGCAGTTCCGCCGCCGATGTCAACAATCATATTTCCGCAAGGTCTTGAAATATCTATACCCGCTCCTATTGCCGCAGCAACAGGCTCTTCAATTATATATACATCTCTTGCACCCGCCTGATATGTTGCATCCTCAACAGCTCTCTTCTCAACCTCAGTAACTCCCGAAGGAACACACACGCTTATCCTTGGTCTCCTGCCGAAGAAGCTCTTGCCAACTGCCTTCTGTATAAAATACTTAAGCATTTTTTCTGTAATCTTATAATCAGATATAACGCCATGTCTAAGTGGACGTACCGCAATTATATTGCCTGGCGTTCTTCCAAGCATAAGTCTTGCTTCCTCTCCGATTGCCTTTATCTGGTCTGTATCTCTGTCATATGCAACTACTGAAGGCTCCTTAAGTACGACGCCTTTTCCTTTTACATAGACTAATATACTGGCTGTTCCCAAATCTATTCCTATATCTGAACTTGCCATGATGACTCCTTTCCACTACCTAATATATCGTCATTTTTTTATTTATCTTTAGCTTTCCTTAAGATTATGAGAGATGCTCTCTCTCCCTTAAGCCACTGTATCTGAATCTCAGTGATATCCATTATATCATCAAGCTTCTGTATATAGCTTCTCCAATTCGCTATCTTATTCTTTGTAATAAATGGTTTTCTCATTCCAGTTATATTGTCAAATCTGTCATGCAAATCTGTAATCAGCTCTCTACTGTCCCTACCCTCAAAATTACCACCTATCATTTCATTCATAGTTTTATTTGAGAATAATACCTTGCCTGTTTTTATATCTCTTACAAATATACCCACTTTGAAGTTATTGTATGTCTCTATCAAATGTTTATTTACATTTCGGATATTGTCATCGCCCTCGGCATTCTCAAGCATACTCTGTATTACAAGACTGATACTCTGTGTAAATCTTCGTTCTTCTCTTGTCCAGACTCGCTCAGACTTGCACTCAGCAAAGAATATTATGCCATAGAACTTGCCATTCAGGTAAATAGGATAAGCTATAACTGCCTTAAAGCTATATCTCATAATGTTAAGCTTAGACTCCTCTGTCATATTGGTATTATCAACTATATACGCACCCTCGCCCTCAGCTATACCATCTACAACCTTATCCATTCTCTTAGGAAGTGTATATGTAAGCGCCTCGTCCGGTGCCTCACCCGAAACATCCCAATAATTACGCATATCGTATGCACCAGGTCTATCTATTCCATATGTATATAGTATAACCTTATCTATATCCATCTGAAGTCCAACCTCACGCATAGTCTCCTCTATGGCTTCGTCAGGGAATCCGGTAAGCCTGTTATTAATCTTATTAAGTGCATCATTAACTATACTCTGTCTTGCAAGCTCTTCTCTGAGCTTCTTACCTGCACCTCTTGCCTTAGCAGTTTCTACTTCAATTATCCTGCTTTTATACAAATATTCCGATATAGTCTCAGCTATAACCCACTGATCCTCATAAACTTCCTCAAGTTTATCTGTCTCTTCCTCAGTATATGAGCCAAGTATCCACAAACCATACTGTTCTTCTCCAACAGTAATCGGTGCGGCAGAAATCTTTCCGCCACCGCCCTCTTCTCTATCCATAATAATAGCTTCATCTCTCTCAGCCACTACCCGCTTTATGTATTTGTAATACTTCTTGTATGCCGGTTTCTCAAACAAATCATAGAAATCACCCATATTGGTTGACGGACCTGTAGGCTCAAATACAATCTTTCCTTCCATATCTACAAATACAGAATACAGATTGCTAAGCTTTGCAAATATCTGCATAGTCCTCTGAACAGTTCCAACCTCTATAAGCCTTCCGTCACCTAGACCCTCTATATCTGCATACTCGCTGCTCTTGTCCTTTATAGAAGTATTCTTAGAAGCCTTATTCTTCAACTGTGTGTTGTTCTTATCTGACTCTTCATCATTACTCTTTCTCATATAACATTCAACTGTTATATAATCTCCCTTAATCTCTGAAAGGCAGATTTCATTAGTCACGTTATAAACCTGTCCATCATCCCCAACCATACGATACTCATGGACATAGTCTTTTACTTTATCCTTCACAGCATTAACCAAAGTCTTCATAACAAGCTCTCTGTCAGCCGGATATATGTAGTCCTCTGTCAGCTTAAGCCCCTTATTCAAAAGCTCAACATTCATACCAAGCATAGATGCATTTGGTGAAATGTAATCAATCCTGCCCTTTCTTTCATTTATATGGCAGGTCTTAACCAATACTACACAACATGTTTTTTCAATTGCTTTTCGTAAATATTTATTCTCTACTACCATACTTTCTCCTTTGAAGTAAAATGACTGTTACACGCACTCATGCAACAGCCATATACCAGTCCCAAAACCTATATTAGTTTGCCAAATCAGGAAATGCCTGATCTGCCACTGCCTTTGTCTCATCACATGCCTTAACAACATTGTCAACAGATTCCATAAGCTGTGAAAGGAAATCGCTTACGCTCTCACACTCTCTCTTAACATTCATTCTGATGTTATAAGCCTCTGCTCTGGCTTTGCTGCGCTCCTCATCACATTCCTCAGCAGTTGCACGCTTAAGCTCATCACACTCAGCAATAGTGTTAGCGTGAAGCTCCTCACACGATGCAGTTGTATGCTCACTCAGATTGCGGCAATCTGTCTCTGTTCTCTCACGCAAAGCATCGGTCTCTTCTTTGGTCTTACGCTTAAGCTCCTCACAGTTAGCATAGGTTGTCTCCTTAAGCTCCTGACAAGCACTTCTTGTCTCAGCATTAAGTTTATTACAAGCATCGTTTGTCTCTATCTGCAATCTCTCACATTCTTCTGTTGTCTCATTCATCATACGCTCACACGCAGCCTGTGTCTCTGCCTTCTTAGCCTCGCACTCCTGCTCGGTCTGTCTTGTAAGATGGTCTGCACTCTCTCGAGCCTCAAGCAAGGTTCTTGAAATAGACTCATATCTGCTCGCAGATTCCTCTTCCTTAAGCTTATAACTCTCCATCTTCTCTTTAAGCTGGCTAAGCTCATCCTGCAGCTCTTCATTAACCTTCTTAAGGTTATCTATAGTGCTTGATGACTCGTTAAGATTAACCTCTCTCATAGTGTGAAGGTTCTTAACTGTCTCGCTAAGCTTCATAACGTTAGTCTTTAAATCTGCAACCTCTTTCTCGTGACTTGCCTGTAACTCCTCTATATATGTCTCAACTGCCTTCTTATCATATCCGCCAAATGATGCTGTCTTTAACTGTACATCCATTTTAGTGTATACCCCTTTCATAACTTTTTATTTCAAACCACTAAATCAACCTCATCATACCATAAAACATGACACAATGCACTTCTTTTTTACATACATTCATAAATTTTTCACTATTAAAAATACATTTTTCTATCGCATTTATCCGGACGGTGTGTTATATTTTTATAAGATTGAATGTTAATTACGAAAGGATTCTGAAATATATGAAACGAACTTACCAAAAATTACTATCACTTCTTTTATGTGCAACCTTATTGTTCTCACTAACTGGCTGCCGCGATAAAAAAATCGACAAATATCAGGACTATGTTAAAAGCCTTATCTCCATCAATTATATGGGAGCTACAGAGGACTATATAAAGGCAACAGGTGCAAACAAGGAGGATGCTGAGGCACTCTACCAGTCAAATGCAGAGCATCTTGCAGATAATATTCTGTCATATTACAACATAACAATAACTGATGCTGCAACCATGCGTGACGGCTATGTAGAGCTTGCGAAAAATATCTACAGCAAGGTCAATTACAAGGTTTCTGAGGCAAGAAAGGATGGCAGCGTTTATCTTGTAGATGTAACCATATACCCTATTAACCTTTTCTCCCAGTCATCCGAGGCCGTAACATCATATGTGGACAAGTTTAATACTGATGTCAAGGATGGCGTCTACAACGATTACACTCTTGAGCAGTACGAGACAGAGTTCTCAACCGGAATGTTAGAGATACTAAATGACGCCTGCCTGAATATGACATATGCCGAGCCTGTAGTTGTGACAGTAGAAATTGTCGAAGATGGCAATACATTTTATATAAGTGACAGAGATTTCTTAAAGATTGACGCTGCAATGATTTCCACAGTAATCCAGACTGAGATATCTACCAACAGCGATGCTGCTAATTAAGTAAGTAAATTATATAAGCAAGCTAATATCAAAATATGAATTATATAAATGCGATATAATACTTAAATGGTTGTTACTTCAGTGATTGTAAATCGTTGGGTAACAACCATTTTTATTGCATTTAATAATAACAACCACCTGATACATCGTCAAGCCACAAATTGGAGCGCATGTGCATATATTTGTAGCTTTATTATTTGAAATAATTGTTGACTTATAAGTATATTCGTATTATATTCTTATCAAAGCATATTTTCATCATTTAGTTGTTGCCTCTGGCAAAGCTGTCATTTGATTAATAATTCTGATAATCTATGAAAATTCGTGCTTTTAATATTCATTAAATTAATTTAAGAGCAGGAGCTTTCATGTGATTATGAGTTGTTGTGGTGCATATGGGTGGTTTGATAAGAAACCATGTATGGATATGTGCATCACATACACTATAATAATCGCATAATATTTAAGAATCATACTCTGTGTGCACAATTTTTAAGAGATTATATCAGTCTGGACATATTTAAGGACGTCAAACCAGAAGATATAGTTGATGTAACAGAGAAGTATCAGAAATATCTAGGCATAAGTTTTGGCCGATGTATCTAATATCTCTTATTGAGCATTCTATCCTCCAATACTCCCTATAGTATATTACGAAGGAAAAAGAAGATGGACTGCACCTATATCGCTCGGCAAGCGCATATTTATGAGTGATGTATTTTCGGCATATGTGCCCGACTTTACATATAAGCTTATCAATTTACACAAGTATACCAATGATGAGTTGCTTTCGCATGAGGACGAGATGTCGTTCCTTATGATGCTTAACAAGATTCAGAGTGTTGATGATTTTACAGAATTTCTTAATGTCAACAGGGAACATGTCAAGAAGATAATTGATGGTGCTTCAGAAGGTATGATGGAAATAATAACAGGCACATTGTGGAATATGCTGATGAAGATGAATCTGTCAGTTGATGAGGCACATGAATGTGTGAAAGAGTTAGGTGAGAGAAATATGGGAAACTGGTTCGAGAATATGGACAAGATGGATATACAGGCTGAAAGGCATAATACCGCTGAAGCAAGGAGGGAGCTGGCAGAAGCGAAGAAAAAACTTGCTGATGCTGAGAGCAAGTTATCCGACACAAACAGTAAATTATTACATATGGAAAAAACATCACAAACGCAAACTATAATGTCTATAATTAATATGACCAAGAAATACTCCGATACAAAGGAATCTGCCATCCTAGAAGTTACAAAAACTGTTAGTGTCAGTAAATACGAGGTCGAAAGGCTGGTAGATAGGTATTGGTAACCAACAGGGGGATAAAGTTCATAATTGATAATAGCTTTATACCCTTGTTAAGAATTTTGCGGTCTACATCAATAATGATAAAAATATTCCAATCTTTTCTAACACACTAAATCAACATTATATTTATATAAAAAATAAATCTCATTTTTCTTTAGGTTGTGATTTAATTGTATTACTGCTCACTTCATCAATTATAACATATTGAATATTAATAAAATCTATTATTTTTAATCATAACTTACATCTATCATTACTTGTATCTATATTAGTC
>CAVELH010000014.1:0-13427 GCA_963616385.1 bacterium
TCTATAAGGTCATCCATGTTGCTGTAAGTATATGCTCCATCAGCATAGCACCATTTACAATAATCCTCATTCAATGTGCCATCACTTTCCCGCCCGATAACCTCATCCAAAAGAGGCATGCCACAGCACTGGCAAATCAGCTTTCTCGGAGCACCGAGCAATGTATTTATAGAAACATTAAACTCCTTTGATAAAAGCTTTAATGTCTCTGTATTCGGAACTGTTTCGCCATTTTCCCAGCGGGATACTGCCTGCCTTGTAACCATCATTTTCCCAGCCAATTCATCCTGAGATAACCCCTTTTTAGTGCGAAGCTCTAATATAATGTCCTTTGTTTCCATTTCATTCACCTCCATTATGAATATCATAACAGGTATTTAATTCCATGAAAAGCAACTTACAGTTTCCTATATGTTTCCTAATCAGAAACTTATCTCAATAATCTGGCATCTGTTTGACTTATCCAAATGCTTAAATACACTATTAAGAATGATTCCATACCTTTTATCAAGAGGTCTGTATCCGGTGAGATAGCCTTTTCTGATAACCTGCTTAATCTGACTGCTCCAGCTTTTCAGCTCATCTAAATCATCCACACTAAAATACACGCCAATATCGTCCTTCCTGTCCTTAAGCCATGTCTTAAGCATACTCTTCAAGCTCTTTTTATTGGTTGCATCAAACACCAGCTTTCCCCCACTAAAACGCTCTGCCATAGCGGCAAACAAAGCCTTAACCTGCTCTGTCTTGAAATAATAAAACACACCTGCTGCAAAGAAAATGATTCCATCCTCCGGCTTAAAATCAATCTTGTCAAACCACGAAAAATCATTTAAGTCACAGGGAACATTAGTCTCACGTTCTCTTTCCCCAAGAAGTTCCTCACGAACAGCTATATTGTCTGCAAAATCAAGATTATATGCTCTTGCCAACCCATTATCCGCCTGTCTGAAGGTCGTATCAAGTCCACATCCAAGATTTACAACACACGCTCTTGGATGCTCCTTTAGATACTCTCTGCACGCCTCTGCCATATCATACTGTCTGGTGGCTGCCATAATTGCGCCAACCTTCTCCATTATTCCCTTCTCCTCGTAATAAACATCCACCTTGTCAAATATCCACTGACAATCTCTGTCATCAAAATTACCGGGATACATTTCCATAGCACGCTTTCTTCCATATAGCGGAAGAACTAAGGTCTCCTGCACTGTTCCCTTTTCAATTATCTTTTTTTCCATTACTTGTCTCCTCCTATATATAAATCTATGTCAAGCTCTGCGCAAATTCCATACCGCAATACATTTATCACTTCCATAAATGCCATCCTCATCTCCGGTGTTATGCCATCCTTACACGAATCATCTGCAATAATCTCACATACCATGGAAAACTCTGACACTGCAAGCATATAAAATGTCTGCTTTGAGAACCTTCTTCCTGCAATTTTTCTCCTATATAATTCATCATAGTAATTAGCCGCAAATCCGGCACACCGCTCTATGTAAATATCACAGAATCTTTCCATATATTTTCCTGAATCATTTTTTAGAAGCATATGAAAAAGTTTCATGTCATCCTCAAGCATATTGAAGGTCTGCTCAGATGCCCCTTTATAAAGAAGCTTACGCAGCTCCTCATCAGTCATAGCAGAAAAATCAACACCCATCATAGACTCTGTGATACCAATAAGCTTTCTTCCATATGCCTCAAATATTTCTCCAAACATCTCTTCCTTGCCCGAAAAATGCTTATATATCGCACCCGCTGTGATACCAGCTCTTGCAGCTATCTTACGCATAGACGCCTCCTGATATCCTACCTCAAGAAATATCTCAATGGCACTCTTAAGGATTTTATCCCTTGTCGTAATTGAACTCTCGCGAATAACGACCACTCCCTCTTATATAAATACATAAATATATTCTCTTGTTTTTGTGATTTAGTAAACACTGTTTACTTTATATCATACACGTTATACAAAGTCAACAAAAAAGGACATGCCTTATACATGTCCTGCCTTAAACCCACATTCTCTTATCATTGCGAAATCCTTCTCAAATGAAGTTCCGTTCGTCGTCAAAAAATCACCGCTTATAACTGCATTTGCCCCTGCCTTAAGAGCCGCCTTTCCGTCATCTTCAAATCTGCCTCTTCCCGCCGCCAGCCTTATCATAACCTTCGGCATGACAAATCTGAATATTGCCGCTGTCCGCACATATTCTTCCTCCGTCAGAGGCTTTTTATTATAAAACGGAGTTCCTTCTCTTGGATTAAGAAGATTAAGTGGTACTGAATCAACTCCAAGCTCCCTAAGCTCAAAAGCAAGCTTTATTCTATCAAAAACAGTTTCCCCAATACCAAACAGTCCACCGCTGCACACCATAAGTCCTGCCTTTTTAGCAGCACGGATAGTCTCCTTTTTCTGCTCTATTGTATGACTTGAACATATCTCAGGGAAATAATCCGATGATGTTTCAAGATTATTATGTATCATACTAAGACCAGCCTCCTTGAGCAGCTTAAAATCCTCATAGTCAAGCAATCCAAAGGACGCACATATATTAATGGATGAATTGCTATGTATATCCCTTATATTTTTCTCGGCAAGCTTCACCTCATTTTTACTTAGTCTCCTGCCACATGAAACAAGACAGAATCTCCCGCTTCCCTTTTTCTCATCAATAACAGCATCCTCTGTGATTATTTTTTCACCCAGCACACACTCATCCGGTATAGGATTCTCAGCTAACCGTGACTGCGAACAATACTTACAATTTTCTGTACATCTTCCCTCTTTTACACTGATTACAGAGCATACATCACATCTATCTCCACAAAAATGCTCTCTGATTTCATTTGCCGCTTCAATCAGCTCATTTATATCTGAATCAACAAGCTTAACTGCCTCATCATAATCGATAAGCTCACCTGCTAAAACCTTTTTCTTTAGGTCATTTACATAACTCATATCAATCTACTATGCCTTTCTTATATGCTTTTCATTTGTATAACATCATCTGCACATCCCACAAATTATAACACCTAAGAAAGTATCACGTCAAAAAATTTATACATCGTCTGTATACAAATTGTATTAAAAAAGAGAACCGTCGTAAATAAATACGACGGTTCATGGGGGGAATTTATATAAACTAGTTTATAAACATTTTTACTGCTCGAACAACAGCTCCTCGTATGTAGGGAATGGCCAAGCCTCAGCATCAACCATCTTCTCAAGCTCATCAGCAGGCTTTCTTACTGTATCAAAGTAAGCAAATACTACATCGTGATAGTACTTAGCCCATGCGTGAGGATCATCCTCCTTCTCTGCTGCCTTAGCTGTGATATTCTCAAGCTCTGCTGTAGCAGCCTTAAGCTCAGCAAGCTTAGCATCAATAGCATTTACGATATCAAGCTGTGTAGAAGCTGGAACTCCAAGCTCCTTCAAATCCTTAATACCGGCAGCAAGCTTACCCTCATACTTCATAACAGCAGGTATAATCTGCTTCTTAGACATCTCTATCATAGTCATAGCCTCGATATTAATTGCCTTAGCATAATTCTCATACATAACAACTGCTCTTGCCTCAAGCTCACGTCTTGACATAATACCATGCTTCTCGAACATAGCGATTGTATCATCCTTAACAAGATACTGTACAGCATCAACCATGCAAGGAATATTAGGAAGTCCACGTCTTGCAGCCTCCTCAACCCACTCCTCTGAATAGCCGTTGCCATTGAAGATAATTCTCTGATGCTCTCTTAACTTATCTGCGATAAGCTTCTTAGCTGCTGCCTCAAAATCATCTGCCTTCTCCAATACATCAGCGAAATTGCAGAGTGTATCAGCAACGATTGTATTAAGTGTCATCATAGGCTGTGCAATAGACTGAGTTGAGCCAACCATTCTAAACTCAAACTTATTACCTGTAAATGCAAATGGTGATGTTCTGTTTCTATCTGTAGCATCCATAGTAAACTCTGGAATTACTGAGCATCCTGAATTATATACCTTACCCTTGATGCTTGATGTTGCCTCACCATTCTTGATGATCTGGTCAACCATATCTCCAAGCTGGTCACCGAGGTAAGCTGAAATGATTGCAGGTGGTGCCTCGTTAGCTCCAAGTCTGTGGTCATTTCCTGCTGAAGATGCAGATAATCTAAGTATCTCTGCATGATTATCAACTGACTCAAGAATTGCTGCAAGGAATAACTGGAACTGGAGGTTCTTCTCAGGCTCCTTGCCAGGATCTATTAAGTTCTCACCATCTGATGTTGATATAGACCAGTTATTATGCTTACCTGAACCATTGACACCTGCAAATGGCTTCTCATGTAACAGGCATGCAAAACCTGTTCTGTCTGCAACCTTCTTCAATGTCTCCATAAGGAGCTGGTTCTGATCGTTAGCAACATTGGTTGTTCCATATATTGGTGCTATCTCATGCTGTGCAGGAGCAACCTCATTGTGCTGTGTCTTAGCAGGAATACCATACTCCCACAAATCCTTGTTAAGCTCCTTCATGAAATGAGATACCTTATCCTTGATAACTCCGAAGTACTGGTCATCAAGCTCCTGTCCCTTAGGTGATGGAGCACCAAATAAGGTACGACCTGTAAGCTTAAGGTCGAGACGCTGATTAAATTTATTCTTGTCAATTAAGAAGTATTCCTGCTCAGGTCCTACTGATGCAGTTACCTTAATTGGCTCCTTGCCAAACAACTTAAGAATTCTAAGTGCCTGCTTGCTTACTGCGTCCATTGAACGAAGAAGCGGTGTCTTGTGGTCAAGTGACTCACCTGTATATGAAACAAATATTGTAGGTATACAGAGAACCTTACATCCATCAGGAATCTCCTTAACAAATGCTGGTGATGTACAATCCCATACTGTGTAACCTCTTGCTGCACAGGTATCTCTGATACCACCTGATGGGAAAGAAGAACCGTCCGGCTCTGCCTTTATAAGCTCCTTACCTGTAAATTCTGTAATAAATGTTCCGTCTCCAACAGGATCCATGAATGAATCATGCTTCTCTGCTGTAAGATTGGTAAGTGGATGGAACCAGTGTGTATAGTGAGTTGCACCAAGCTCCTTAGCCCACTCTCTCATTGCTATAGCAACTGAATCCGCAATAGCTGTATCAAGTGGCTGACCATAATCAATTGTTTTCTTTAATTCCTTAAATACTGCTTTTGGTAATCTTGCTCTCATAACAGCCTCGCTGAATGAGCGTTCTCCGAGTGCTTCTGCTGTAACTTCCATAGTCCTATTCTCCTTTTCCTTTATTTTCTTAATTTCATGTAGCTTGTATTTAAAATAACTCACTTTTATGGAAAAGGCAAACTTAAAAATCGAGCGTTTTTCTTTAAATTTTTAATCGATATCAAGGTAAAACTATATTTTTTAAATTTTTTCCTTTCTCGAAGCATTCTGCATTGTCCAATGTAATCTGTGCAATAGCCTTCATCGCCTCCCTTGTGAAGAACGCCTGATGCGATGTTAAAATGACATTTCGATACGATGTAAGCCGCACCAAATCAGCATCCGAGATGATTTCGTCCGATTTATCCTCAAAGAAATAATCGTCCTCCTCCTCATATACATCAAGACCTACACCACCGAATTTTCCCTCGGCAAGTGCCGCAAGCAAATCCTGAGTATTTACAAGTCCTCCTCTTGAAGTATTTATAAGGATAACTCCATCCTTCATCTTTTTAATGCTCTTTTTATCTATTATATACTGAGTATCCTTCGTGAGAGGACAGTGCAGACTGATTATATCTGACTCCTCAAATATTCTGTCAAGACTTACATACTCAAGATTCCATCCAAATCTCTCAACCGCAAGCGGTGTTTTCTCCTGTATCTCCTTTAATGGGTATGGATCATACAGTAAAACCTTCATGTCAAGACCTCTGATAACAGATAACATTGCCTGCCCGATTTTACCTGTTCCTATTATTCCTATGGTTCTATTTACCAAATCCATGCCCATAAGACCATTTATACTATAATTAAAATCTCTCGTTCTGACATACGCCCTGTGTATCTTACGATTTACGGTAAGAAGGAGGCCCAATGCGTACTCAGCAACAGATCTGGGAGAATAACTCGGTACACGAAGAACAACTAAGCCTTCCTCCTCAGACATTTTGACATCAACATTATTAAAGCCTGCACATCTTAACAATATTGCCCTCACACCACATTCCTTTAAGGTGTGAATAGCATTCTTATTGGCATCATCATTTACAAATATACACACTGCGTCACAGCCCTTGGCAAGCACAGCAGTTTTCTCATTAAGCTTCTCCTCTAAAAATATAATCTCGAAGCCCTTCTCATTTGCTATAGGCTCAAACCATATTTTATCGTATGGCTTTGTATCATAAAATGCAATCTTCATAAAAAAATCTCCCGTCAATGTTTTTACCTAAGTATGCGCATTAACCGGAGATTTTATCCCGAACTTCCATATAATACATGGCGAATTCCTGTGTTATTAACTTGTTTTTTATCATAAGATTAAGCGTATCCTTAAATCCGGCATAGCTTATGTTAGAATGTGCCATCTCATCAAGAATATTAGATATTCTGTCAGCATATCCATTTGCATCAATGACATTATCCCTCAATAAAATATTCGACATATATGTGTCCTTGAAATAGACATTGACCTTCTTTGAAGTTGTAACCTTATCCTCAACCTCAAACTGAACACCTAACAAATCAAACAGATTTGACGCTGAACGATTAGTAAAGTAAATATCAGGACCAATTCCGTACAGATTCTTATATGCGGTTAAGTCATCAACAACCGTACTGTGTACATAATCAGGCAGATATGGCTTGAACATCTCTGCCATTACACTGTTCCCCTGAAATGCTGCATAATCCAAATCTGGATTGCCCGGCTGTTTTTTCAGATACTTTATTGACTGAATATGTACAAGCGGAATAGTTATATGTCGTGGCTCCTTCTCTATGACAAGAATATGGAACTGTCCATCATGCACCCATACATACGCAGGCGACTGATTAATCTTAAGCTTCTCGCAAAAATCAATCATAACCATTCTATGGTCTCGTTTTACCTTAAATTTCTTAAAGGTTTTCTTAATTGTACTCCTGTCATACGAATCTATATCAGAGGCAGACGCCTGCACCGGTTCTAAGACTTCATCATGTGTCACCTGCTCCTGATTCTCTTTTTCTGTTTTATCCTTTTGATTCTTTTTTATTTTTTTCTCTTTAACTTTTTCTTCTTTATTATTCTCTTTATTATTTTCTGTCTTTATTTCTTCTTTATTATTTTCCCTTTTATATTTCTTTGGCTTATCTCCTGATACTTTTATCTTACTATTTTTAACCTTTTTAACTTTTCCTGACGATTCATCTGATACTACATCAGTAAGTGCATCTGCTTTCCCATTATCAGATGTCTCCTCGCTTTCTCCAATCTGAAATGTCTGTATCAGTGATAAGGTTGTAAACAATCCAATTAAAGCACCAAAAAAAAGCAGCATCTTTCCAAGAATAATCGCAAAGGCTACAAGTCCTACGGTTATTATACCTGAAAGAATAGAAAATATAAGTACACGCTTTGTATAGCCTGAGCCATATTTAAATGTATTATATATTTTTCTCATATGCTTACATCCTTTCTGTTATTGGTACTGCCTTCCAGTATGGTCTACGCTGTAGTCCTCAGTATAAATAAGCTCGCTCACGGGTACAAATGAATATCCCTGCTCCTCAAGACCTGTCAGCAGCCCATCTAATGCATCTCTTGTATATGTTGAGCCATTGTGCAGCAAAATAATTGAACCATTATTAAGGTTCTTATGATTGCAGACCTTATCAATGATAGAATTAACCCCGTAATCCTTCCAGTCAAGGCTGTCTACATCCCACTGAATAGTATAATACTCCTTCGCCTTTGCCGCAAGTATAACACTTCCGTCATAGTCACCGTATGGAGCTCTGAACAGCTTCATATCAATGCCTGTCATAGTCTTGATAATGGTATGACAGCCCTCTATCTCAGCAAGCATCTCATCTCTTGACAACTGTGTCATATGCTTATGGTTAGCACCATGATTGCCAAGGTCATGCCCTGACTTCCATATCTTCTGTATAGCCTCCGGATATCTCGTAGCCCAGTCACCAGTCACAAAAAAAGTTGCCTTACAGTTGTGAGCAGCAAGTATCTCCAGTATATCATCCAAATCCTCATCTCCCCATGCAGCATCAAATGTTATACTGACAACCTTCTCATCTGTCTCTACTGAATATATCGGCAGACTATCCTCATAATGTTCACCTGCAAGTGCCATAACTGCTGTCCTGTTATCAAACAGACATACACCTATGGCAAATGCAAGTGCAAGAACAATAATTATCTTAAGAATCCTTATATTCTCCCTATTTAACTCAGGGAAGCCATAAAATGACTGCATATAAATCATCCAACAAATTTTAGTTAATTATATGAGATTAATCTTACGGAAATTCTTCTTTCCTCTTCTTAATATAAATTCCTCACCAAATGAGTCTGGAGTGTATTCTGCTGCAATATCTGTTACCTTCTCACCATTAACAGCTACTCCCCCCTGCTCGATAGCACGTCTGCCCTCACTTCTTGAGTTTACAAGACCTGACTTCACAAGCAGTGTAATTAAATCCACCTTGCCATCACGGAACGCATCGCTTCCTATATCAGCAGAAGGCATATTCTCAGTATTTCCACCGCCGAACAAGCCCTTTGCCGCATCAAGTGCCTTCTTAGCTTCCTCCTCACCATGAACAAGAGCTGTAAGCTCATATGCGAGAATTTCCTTAGCCTTATTTAATTCGCTTCCCTCCCATTTTTCCATCTCAACAATCTGCTCTAACGGAAGGAATGTAAGCATCTTTAAGCACTTAATAACATCAGCATCATCAACATTTCTCCAATACTGGAAGAACTCAAATGGTGTTGTTTTCTCAGGATCAAGCCATACAGCACCCTTCTGTGTCTTACCCATCTTCTTGCCCTCTGAATTAAGGAGAAGAGTAATAGTCATGGCATGTGCATCCTTGCCAAGCTTTCTTCTTATAAGCTCTGTACCACCAAGCATATTTGACCACTGATCATCTCCACCAAACTGAAGGTTACATCCATATTTCTGGAATAATGCATAGAAGTCATAGCTCTGCATAATCATATAGTTAAACTCAAGGAAACTTAAGCCCTTCTCCATCCTCTGCTTGTAGCACTCTGCTGTAAGCATTCTATTTACAGAGAAATGTGCTCCAACCTCACGAAGTACCTCAACATAGTTAAGGTCAAGAAGCCAGTCAGCATTGTTTACCATCAATGCCTTTCCCTCAGAGAAATCTATGAATCTGCTCATCTGCTTCTTAAAGCACTCACAGTTATGATTAATAGTCTCCTTAGTCATCATCTGTCTCATATCAGTTCTTCCTGATGGATCTCCTATCATGGCTGTACCACCGCCGATAAGAGCTATAGGCTTATTTCCACCCATCTGCAATCTCTTCATAAGGCAAAGAGCCATAAAATGACCTACATGAAGGCTGTCAGCAGTAGGGTCAAAGCCGATATAGAATGTTGCCTTTCCGGCATTAACAAGCTTTCTTATCTCCTCTTCATTTGTAACCTGTGCAATCAATCCTCTTGCAACTAACTCGTCATAAAGTTCCATGTTTTAATTCCTCCTAAATATAAAAAATAGCCTCCGTCCTTATATGACGGAATAATCATATAAGGACGAAAGCTAATATCTTCCGCGTTACCACCTTATTTCGCGGTCATCTCGCAACAACCGCCTCAGTAAGTATCTATATAAATACTTCAGCACTATAACGTATGCCACCACGTCATCCTCTACTCGGTATACCTTTCAAGGTGCAGCTCCAAGATGTATTCACTGGTATCCCTTATCGCGCCTCTCATCATCCGGCAGCTTTCTGTGACAGGTGTATAACAGCTACTTGTTCTCTTCCATGCCTTTAAATGTATAATACTGTTACATTATATATGGATAATCTTAATTTGTCCATATCTAATAATAACTTTTATCAAATGTTATAACTGAATAATAGGTTCTCTCACATTCACCTAATTTCTTATCTATGGCTCTCTTTATCTCGTCTTCACTTAACTTGCAATCATAAGGAACCAATATATCAAAGATAAAATTAGTATGCGTAGGTCCTGACACAACCCTGAAATCATGGATTGACAGCTTATCGTTTATGCCCTCCACTATACCTTCTACCATTTTTCTGTAACCCTCTACCTCAGGATTGCCAACCTCTATAGGATCCATGTGGATAGTCATTCTTATATGAAGCTCCTCATAGATATTTCGCTCAAGCTCATCTATCGCATCATGTATATCTAAGATTGGATCTGACGCATCCACCTCGATATGTACGCTTCCTATCAGGTTACCAGGTCCATATGAATGAATTATAAGGTCATGCATACCAAGTGCAACAGAGCACTCAGACACCATCTCCTTAAGCTTATCAACGATATCTCCGTCAGCTCTCTTGCCAAGCAGCTGGTCTACAGTATCTCTTATAATCCCAAATCCGGATATAAGTATCATAACTGACACAACCACACCCATCACACCATCCACAGGTGCTTTGGTCCATATAGAAGATACAAGTGCAATAAGAGTTGCAAGTGTTGCAAAAACATCACTGAAGCTGTCCTTTGAGGTAGCTATCATAACACTTGAATTTATCCTCGCTCCAAGCCTTCTGTTGAAAAATCCCATCCATATCTTGATTAATATCGATATGACAAGAATAATACACGCATAAACTGAAAATGATATCTTCTCAGGATGAACAATCTTAATCACAGAAGTCTTAAGAAGCTCGCAGCCAACCACAACTATCACTGCCGCAATAACAAGAGATGTGAGATACTCTATTCTTCCGTGTCCAAATGGGTGGTCCTTATCAGCAGGCTTAGCTGCCATCTTATATCCAAACATTGTCACTATACAGCTCGCACAGTCTGACATATTGTTAAATCCATCTGATATGATAGATATCGAGTGAATAAGGCTTCCTATAATCAGCTTACTCGTAAATATAATAACATTACATATTATTCCTACAATGGAGCTCAAAACCCCGTAACGCTCCCTGACCTTGTTATCATCGATTTTCTCATAATCTTTAACAAAGTGCTTAACTAAAAAATCTGTCATACATCTTCCCCTATATTATCATTTACCCTTACATAGCCTACCCCAAGTGCCATAAATACGAAAAATAACGGTGTTGTTATCGGCTGGTTGACATTTATAAGCCCCTGTACAAAATATCCAGTCATGGCAGCAAGACAAACATATGCAAAAGCCCTTCCTGATGCCCTTCTGATTATATATACAAATGTGCTTACAACCAAGCCAAGATAACAAAGTCCTCCGACAATACCTGATGTTATCAGATATTGAAGTACCTCATTGTGTGCATTATCGTATGTCTTACCTGTAACCTTAATCATCTCATCATTATAATATGCCTTCATCAAAGACTTTAATGACTCATTTCCATATCCAAATATCTTATTTTTAAGTGGTGCATCCTTAAAAAGCTCCGAACACTTTGTCCATATATATCCTCTGTAGGTACCCCACTTATAATTAAATGTAAAAAGAGAAGCTTTTGAATGTACACCATATATAACTACCGATATCATTCCAAGCACAAGAACAGCTAAAAATACTATAATAGCCTTATTTTTGTTTATTCTCTCAAATGCAGCACCCATATATTTGGAGAGAACAATCAGAACTACATAAATAACTATAGTGGCTATAAGCATAAGTACAGCCATCTTAACGCTGTCTATTGACTCTGATACGCCTCCTCTTTTGTCATAATCCTTTATAACAGTATGGTTTAGAAATACTGTCACAAAATTGCCAAGAGCCAGACTTATAAGAGATATCGCATACCTTTTTAACCGGCTGTTTTTATATGCAATTAAAAATATAAGAACCATGGCAGCCCCAATACCAAGATAGGCACTGTCACTGTTGGCTGTTATTACACACATTCCGCCAAGACAGAGTACAATAAGTGATATAATCCTCATAACAAGCTTTTTGGAGAACACAGCCATACTTACAAATGCAGGTATGCTTATGCACAAAAAGCTTGAGAATATGTTTATGTTACCGAATGTAGATATAAACACGTCATAAATCTTAGGACTTATATTCTGCTTATATTTCATAAAATCATTGTCCATATGCTGGAATATCGCAACCACATATGCAAATGATGAGGTTGCTGCAAGCACAACCATTATAAACTCACTAAGCTTAGCGCGGGTACTCACAATTATAAACATAAGTGTAACTACAATAAAGAACATCAAGCCCATCCTACGTCCATTTTCACCCGTTAATGCCGCATGCTTATCTGCTGCCACCATCCATGCAAATACCTGAGAAATCAAGAACGCTCCCATCCAGAATTCTGGCTTAAGATAGCTTTTAAGACCTTTGTCCTCTGTAAAATCTATGCTTACACCATAATACTTTGCTATAAGCATATCTATAAGATATCCGGCAATCGCAAGAATTATATAAACTCCCGTGGATACCATAAAGAACTTATACCTTGTAATAGTGATATTAAAATATTTGTCATCCATAATCCAAGGATACACTCCAAATATTGCTATAAGGTATAAATACAGTATGCAGTCTGCAACACGCACACCATTTATATATTTCATTCCCATCTTTTTCATTTTTTTTGTACTACCTGACGATGACATAAGCTTCTCCCTTAATATATTTTATGTGAGTATATCGCAGCTAATCGATATATGCAATAATGAGCAAAAAAAATAACTCCAAATCGGAGTTAGAATTCTTTAAATAAAATGCGGGAGATGGGACTTGAACCCACACGACGTTGCCATCACTAGATCCTTAGTCTAGCCTGTCTGCCAATTCCAGCACTCCCGCATATTCATTTGTATGCGTCTGTTCTTGCTTGACGCAAGTAGTATAATATCACCTCCCCCAGCAAATGTCAACATTATTTTTCATATTTTTTTATTTTTTTATTTTTTGTCTTTTTCCAACTATTTCAGCACACGCACTAAAGCACCTCACACCTGTCAAAAATAAAAACTGACATAATAATATTAATTATAACAGGTTTACCTGCCTGTAAAACATATCCTATATAGCAACAAACGATATTTGACGATACTTTGTATACGGTAAAGAAACTTCATAAGGCAAAAAAAGAAGAGAGCCAAAGCTCTCTTCTATAATAATGTAACTTATATTAAATTAAGCTAACTTAGACTTAGCAACCTCAACAACCTTAGCGAAGCCCTCTGGATCGCTTATAGCCATCTCTG
>CAVELH010000014.1:13455-26723 GCA_963616385.1 bacterium
GCTTTAAGCCATGCATAAGCTTGCTGTATGAAAGTCCGTTCATTCTGGCTGCTGCATTGATACGAGCTATCCAGAGCTGTCTGAACTGTCTCTTTCTCTGCTTTCTGCCTGCATATGATGATGTTAAAGCTCTCATAACAGACTGCTTAGCTACTCTGTACTGCTTTGATCTTGCTCCCTTATAGCCCTTAGCGAGCTTTAAAGTTCTATTATGTCTCTTCTTGGCACCAACGCCACCTTTAATTCTTGCCATTCGTCTATTCCTCCTAATATCCTATAAATATGGTAAAATCTTCTTCATAACTTTGCTGTTTGTAGCATCTGTCATGGTTGCTTTTCTAAGATTTCTCTTTCTCTTAGTTGTCTTCTTAGTAAGAATATGACTCTTGTAAGCCTTGTTTCTCTTTAATTCCCCTGTTCCTGTCTTCTTAAAGCGCTTTGCAGCAGCTTTCTTTGTCTTTAACTTTGGCATTTTATTTCCTCCTATTAAACCTATATAATTAATTTTAACGTTTTGCAGCTAAAAACATTATCATATTACGACCTTCTGACTTAGCAGGCTTATCAATAACTGCTACGTCTGAAAGCATCTCAGCGAACTGATCCAAGATAACCTTGGATGTATTAACATGAGCAAGCTCTCTACCTCTGAAGCGGAGAGTAACCTTAACCTTATCTCCCTTTAATAAGAACTTCTTAGCCATATTAACCTTAGTGTTAAGATCATTTGTATCAATATTAGGTGATAATCTTACTTCCTTAACCTCGATAGTTCTCTGTTTCTTCTTTGCCTCTTTTTCTTTTCTTGTAAGCTCATAACGATATTTTCCGAAGTCCATTATCTTACATACAGGTGGTTTTGCAGTAGGGGCAATCTTAATTAAATCTGCTCCTGCCTCCTCAGCCAGCTTCATAGCCTCCTTAGAAGACATAATTCCAAGCTGCTCACCAGTCTCGCTTATAACGCGGACTTCCTTATCTCTTATCTGCTCGTTAATCATTACTTCGCTAATAATAATGCACCTCCATTTTCTGTATTGTATGTGTCTGTAAAATATCGCATAAAAAAAGCGGATAGACAAACTATCCACACATTGCTACAATACAATAAATATCGTGCTATTAACCCAAGTCGCCTCTATGCGCTAAGGTGAGAGTGGATACTCTGCTTCTTCAACATACTCATATAATCTACCACACGCATTTATATATGTCAAGTATTTTTTTTACAATATCAACTACTTTTTTAACAATAATCGCCTTGACACCGCATTATATTCTATATACAATAGTAAACAAATTTTATTATAAACAGAGGAGATGATTTTTTTTGGACGCAAGCCCCATTATACAACTGGTAATAATAATATTATTACTAGCTTTATCGGCTTTCTTTTCTTCATCGGAAACAGCACTGACTACAGTAAATAAACACAAACTGAGAACCCTTGTGGATGAGGGCAACAAACGTGCCGCCAAGGTTATCAAGGTTACAGAAAACTCAGGCAAGCTTCTAAGCACAATATTAATAGGTAATAACATTGTTAATATATCTGCTTCATCACTTGCAACCACTCTGTGTACCAAAGTTTTAGGTAACAAATACGTTGGAATTGCCACAGGTGTACTCACCTTGCTTGTTTTAATATTCGGTGAAATAACGCCTAAGACACTTGCAACACGTTATTCCATTAAGCTGTCTCTTACATTTGTATACCCAATATCAGTATTAATGATTATATTTACACCTATTATATGGTTACTAAATATAATGACAGGCATTATATTTAAGATACTTCGCGTTAATCCTGACGATAACTCCAATGCCATGACAGAATCAGAATTAAGAACCATAGTTGATGTAAGTCAGGAGGAGGGTGTAATTGAACAGGAAGAACGCTTTATGATATCCAATGTTGTTGATTTTGGTGATGCATTATCTAAAGACATCATGATTCCGAGAACCGATGTTATATGTGCAGACGTCAATTCGACATATGAGGAGTTAGTTAAACTGTTCATGGATGAGACATATTCAAGAATACCTATATACGAAGAGAGCAAGGATCATATTATCGGATTGCTCTATCTTAAGGATTTGTTCTTCTATACACAGAAAAACGACATGAGATACTTTGACTTAAGAAGCATTTTAAGAAAGCCTTTATTCGTATATGAGTACCAAAAGACAAGTCAGATATTTGCTGATATGAAAACCTCATCTGTCACGATGGCAATCGTACTAGATGAATATGGTATCACCTCTGGTATTATTACAATGGAGGATTTGATTGAGGAAATCGTCGGTGAAATCCGTGACGAGTATGATGAGAATGAGAATGATGTAATTCGTAAGCTTGCAGACGATACATACGATATCGATGCTTCCATCAAGCTTGATGACTTAAACGACGCACTCCACACAGATTTACACTCTGAGGACTATGATTCTTTAGCAGGCTTTGTTATCGAAGTAATGGACAAGCTTCCATCGGAGGGCGAAGAGACTGATTACGAGAACATTCACTTCAAGGTTTCACAAGTAAACCGTAATCGTATCGAGAGAATTATATTAACAATACATGAAATATCGGATACTTCCGAGGGTGAAGCAGACGATACAATATCATAATATATAACACATACTATATAGTTTAATCATAGTATGTACCATGAATTATAAAAGTAATGACCGAATTGTCAGTAATCTCTGCACAATCCGGTCATTGTATTATTATTCGTCCTTTGTTTCAGGCTTATCCTTGGCCTTGTCCTTTGACTTCTCTCTGGCTTTGTCCTTTGACTGTTTATCCTTCGCTACCCTAGCCTCCTGCTTGGCTTTCTCCTGCTCTGCTACATTCTTTTGCTCAGCTTCCTTAGCCATATCATCAATTATATGCTCCATAAGCTTACGTTTTAAGAATATATCATATCCAATCAATGACAGGAAATTAAGTCTCCTTAAGTATTGATTGTCGCTCCAATCCTTCTCTGATAATTCATAAGCCTTAATGATACTATTCTCAATATTAAAATACTGATACTTCTCCATGTTGTAAAGACTTGAATAAATCTCATCAAGTGAATGGTCTGCCTCAGGATTGTCATAATAATTATCCAATAATGGATCTAGCATAGTCTTTATATCACTTATAGATATCACATTCTTCAAATAATAAATATATATAAGTATAATGATATGTTCCTTTGAATATCTTTTCTTGTTAGGAGGTGGCAACAAATCATTCTTAGTATAATTATTAATCATAGTCTTAGTAAGTGTCTTGTCATCCTCAGAACGCTTATTCAAAGACAGGTACTTATCCATAAATGTTGTTACCTGATCCATATACAGCTCTATAGAAGGTATATCCTCAGGAACTATATATCCAAGCTGAATCCATTCTCTAATTTGTTTTTTCAGATTTTCTTTATTATCCATATATCCACGCTCTCCAGACAAAAACCGCAATACTGCATTTATCATCTATACTATTATTTTGTGTACATGTATTTTCAAGTTATACTTTGTACATTATATAGTATTGAAAACGAGATGTAAAGGTTTAATTAACTTATTAAGGCTTTTACCATATCTAACTGCTGCACGCTCCTTGCACATCCATCATCTGTAAGATACATGCCTGAACGTCTTATCTGAGCATTATATTCGTTGTCTTCTTCAGATTTCAAAGAATATTCGCTTGACACACTTCCAAGATATATAGCTCCCACATTAGCTTCCTTCAAGGAAATAAGCTTATCATGTCCTGCATCATCCTTAACCCACACAGCAAGATCCTTATAGATTTTATCGTTCTCATCTATCCAGCCATTGTCATCATCGTCATATGCACGCAATTCAGAGAATCCATTTCCTGTCTTAGCACCAAACATCTCTGAGCCATCATTAATAATACCATCCTTATTCTTGTCAAGAACCAGATATCCTGCACCCTCAGAAAGTCTTGATATACTGTCCTCCATGCCATCGCCATCTATATCAAACTTCCATTTTTCATCGCTCACAGATATAGGACTGTCCTTAAGGTTTATTACAAGCGGATCTGTCATAATAACAGTTGTCTCCTCCATATGCTCGATAGATTCTGTATACTCTCTGCTCATCTCAAGCTGCATATTAAAGTCTATAGTTCTGCCATCCGCAGTTACAGCCTTTCCCACAGTCTGAAATGTCATACTCTCAGATTCCTGATAAGTATATTGGCGTGATTCTATCCTTCGCCATACACTCACGCCCTGCATGCCTGATGACATATCCCATGTCTGATATCCCATTCCATACATACCGGAAATCATACCATTGTATCTTCGTCCTATCATCATGCTTAGTCTGTTGCGGAAATTAAAAAGATACTGTCTTAACTGTACTATCATGTTATCCTCAGAATCCCTGCTGATACTATTACTTACAGTCGTTCTCTCTCCTGCACCAATGTTAAACATCAAATCCGTGTTCTTCTCCCTGTAGGTCATACTCTTTGTTGACATTGCAGCCATACCTACTGTGCTTGAATTAATTATCATACTTTCCCTCCTCTTTTTTCAGCACATATAAATGCCACCAATCAGTCTACTCATGAAGGGTAAGTACTTTTCACATAAAATATATCGACCAGCTGCCACGGATTATTTACCTGTGATAACTGGTCGATTATCATATTATATCAATATATAACTTTTATTCTGTCTTTTTCTTCTCCAATCTGGAAAATACCATATCATATCCATCATTTCCATAATTGAGAGAGCGGTTTACACGACTTATCGTTGCTGTTGAAGCACCTGTTTCCTTTGCGACCTCAAGATAAGTGTGTTCCTCCTTAAGCATCCTTGCCACTGCAAATCTCTGAGCTATAGAAAGTACCTCATTAACAGTACACACATCCTCAAAGAAATCAAAGCACTCATCAACATTCTCCAAGGTAAGTATTGCTTCAAATAAATCCTTTACAACGTCAGTTCTAATTGTTTTACCCATATGATTACCACCTGCTACTTGTTTTCTTTTCTAACCCACACTGCAACTGCACCACGATTTACATAGAAATCCCCAAAGCCGTCATTATCTATCTTGATATTATACTTTGCATTACCCATAGCATCTGAGAAATGAGTACCAGCGAACTGCTTTCCTATGTACATATGCTTCGTTCCACCTGTACCATCTGAAATGACAACTGCAAGTCCTGAATTTTTGTGTTCGTCATCTCCCTCTCTGGTCCAGCCAATACAATTTGGATCATCAAAGTAATCATGCTGAGTACCATACGCATTATTCTTACGAAGCTTCATAAGCTTATCTAACTCTCTCTTCTTAGCCTTAATCTTCTTAGTTGGAATTCCCTTGTAATCCCCATAGAATACACATGGATATCCGTCCTGTCTTAATAATATAAGTGCATAAGCCATTGGCTTAAACCAATCCTCAACCCATGACTCAAGTGACTGTCCCGGCTGGCTGTCATGATTATCAACAAATGTGACAGCAAGCATAGGATTTGCCTGCACAAGTGAACCATCAAGAATAGTTCTCAAATCATAGTTTCCATGTGCCTTAGAGCAGTTATGGAAATTAAAATGAAGAGGAACATCAAACAGGCTTACCTGACCTTCTGTTGCGCTTATGTAGTTCTTAAGAACATTAACATCCCAATGCCAATATTCACCTACGGCAAATAAGTCCTTCTCTGCTTTCTCCTTCATGGCACGCATCCAGTCTCTATAGAAATACTTATTAATATGCTTTACCGCATCTAATCTGTATCCATCTAAATTGGCTATCTCTGTATACCATGCTCCCCATCTTGTAAGCTCCTCCTTAACCTCCTGATTGTCGAAGTCAAGGTCTGCTCCCATGAGGTAATCATAATTGCCAAGCTCACCATCTACATCACTATCCCAGTCTTTTCCCTGAAACTTAAAGATAGATTTCTTAGCACGATCCTGATCCCAGTCAATTCCATCAAAATGTGTCCAATTCCATGTAAAGTCTGAATATTTTCCCTTTCTTCCAGGGAAATTAAACTTTGTCCACGCACCGATAACCTTAGAATCACTTACCATCTGATTGCGGCTGTTGCCATTAAACTCCTCTGCACTAACCTGCTCTACCTCATCTGCACCTATTCTGTGGTTAAGTACTATATCAGCGTATACATTTATACCTTTAGCGTGTAAAGCCTTTATGGCTGCAAGGTACTCCTCCTTTGTTCCATACTTGGTAGGTATTGTCCCCTTCTGGTCAAACTCTCCCAAGTCATATAGGTCGTATACTCCATATCCGACATCATTTACTCCATCTGCACCCTTATAAGCCGGTGGAAGCCACACAGCGGTTACACCTGCTGTCTTAAGCTTAGAAGCATCGGCTGCAAGGTTTTTCCATAATGTAGAATCGGCAGGTAATTCCCACTCAAAATACTGCATCATTGTACCATTCAGACTCATCATTACCCCTCCATTTATCATATACTATATTAATTTCACACTTTACAAGCTTAAAGTGATTATAACAAATATATAATGAAGAGTAAAGTTTTTCTTAATATCTATATCCTGTCTTTTCCATATTTATTCTATCTACAAAATCAGTTCTGTAATTGTCATCTTCATAATCAGTAGAACAGGCAAGCTTATCTATCATATCAAGGTTTACATTTCCCATATATTCACTATTCTTAAGATACATACCATATGCTGCAACTGCTGCCGCCCATCTTATATTATCAGAGCCATTATCACTGTAATCCTTTGATGTACATTCATAACAGGCAAGCTTACTCTTATCTCCGTCAGGCTCTTTGTACCTGACATTAAGTGTAAATAAGTTACCATCTATTTTATCAGATGCAGGTACAATCTCATACAATGCAGTTACACTGTGCCCTGCACCCATCTCTCCACCATCCTTTGTGTCGTCAGAAAAGTCCTCGGATGCCATCACTCTGTTTTCGTAGCCTATAAGTCTGTATTTTGATACATTGTCCTGATTAAATTCAACCTGTAGCTTGACATCCTTTGCAACAGTAACCATTGTTGCACCTAAATCCTCAACAAGAGCCTTCTTCGCATCAAACATATCGGCTATATATGCATAATTACCATTTCCCTTATCTGCTAAGGTCTCTAGCTTATTGTCCTTATAGTTGCCATCGCCCACACCAATGACACTGAGATATATTCCAGACTCTTTTTTCTCTGTTATTAAGTCCTCTAAGCCACTTTCACTTGTAACACCTACGTTCAAGTCACCGTCAGTAGCAAGAATAACCCTGTTATTTCCACCTTCTATAAAATATTCCTCTGCAAGCTCATAAGCAGTGTTTATTCCCGCTGAGCCATTTGTAGAACCTTCAGCCTGCAAATCCTGCAAAACAGAGCATATCCTGTAATAATCATCACCTGTTGCCCCAGTAAGTGCCACAGTATCCGAACCCGCATAGGTAACTATCGATACCCTGTCTTTTTCGGTTAAGTTCTCAGTCAGCATACAAAACGCCTGCTGTATCAAGCCAAGCCTGTCATAACCAAACATTGAGCCAGATGTGTCAATTAAAAATACAAGGTTTGAGCTTGGTGCTTCTGAGAAATCGATAGGCTCTGTATTTAAAGCTACAAGTGCAAGTTTATTTTCTTCATTCCAAGGACAATCTATATATTCAGTGTAAACAGAGAACTTATCATCTCCATCAGGAGTAGGATAATCATAATGAAAATAGTTAATCATTTCCTCAATTCTCACCATGTCAGGAGATACATCCCCCACAGGTGTATTCATAATCTGTGTATATGATGCTGTATCTACATCCGCCGCAAATGTGGATAAGGGTGCTTTCTCTACAGACTGCCACTCATTATCTCCAACCTCACTGTATTCATTTTGATTATCATATATGTAGTAAGGCGGCTCATTATATCCACAATCCCCATCAGCCTGTATTGTCTCCGCTGCGTACTCGATGTCAACGTCATTATATATGTCATTGTAATTCTGTGACGCACCTGTATTATACTCCGGATTATCCTCTTCTGATTTTATTTCACCTATGCTGTAATCCTCCTTTTTCACGCCCGACTTATTACCACACGCAGAAAGCCCAACAAGCATTGACATTGCTAAAGTAACCGATATTGTCTTTTTAATAATGTTTTTTTTCATATAAAAATCCTCCTCGTAACTAATATTTTTCTAAGTTATATTAATGTTACGAAGGAGAATTTGATTTTTATGGTAATTATTTGATTTTTTTATAAAATTGCTAAAGGTATTTGAAATAAAGCCAATATAATAAAGCCACCTATAAACATTTTTAAAATTGTCTTTCCAACCAATGACATTGAAGAGCCTATATTGTTTTGTCTCGCCTCAGCCATATTATTTATCTGACACCAACGATATTTGTTACATGACGGGCAGAATATTTTTCTTGAATACATTTTATAATGTGGTATTTTTATAACCTTTGCCTGTTGAATCATTGTCTTGGTTACAGACCTCTGTTTGTAAAATATACCCTTTATATCTTCTCCGACTGCATCAAAATCTTTACCGCACTTATTGCATGTCACACTGTATATAAAGCCAGACTGTTTAAATGTCTTTGTTATATCTGAAAATAACCAGATTATACAGATAACAATCCATGATATAAGACATACACCCATTATAATTACGCATATAATTTTCCCCATTTACAATACACTCCTTTTAATCCCTCTTAGGCATAGTTATGCTGATAAGCCTTTTATCAAGTATGATTGTTCTATTCCATGGATTGATAATTATTCCATTAATTGAAGGCTCGTTATATGCAGCCTCAAATAACTTATCCATATCAGATAAAAATGTAGACTTAACGCTGTCAGCTCCTAGCAGCTCCTCATCAAAGCTGGTAAATGCAACCCACCATAGCAATCCATCGTCTGTCTTTATAGTCTGTAAATTAAGATTAGTACTTCCGAAGGCAGGTTCAACTGAAACTATAAGCTGTCCACCCTCTTCCATCCGTCTTCTGATTACTGTAAGCGTATGTGCAAGCTGCTCTGGTGCTGCCTCATTCTGAAGCTCTTTTATTGCCTCTTCTATTTTTTCGTTTCCAATTAAGCCCTCATCCTGATAGTGGTTCTTATCCTGTTCCATAACTTCTCCATTCACAATATAATTTTCATTATCAATGTAAGTATATCACAGATTACCTCTCACATGCTAATGATTAAATATTGTCCTATGTATCAGTCTCACAAAAGGACCTACAAAGCAGACCTGAATTATTAGTGCTACAGGGAAACAATGAAATATAAGTCCAAGCCACTGAGTAAACCATGCATATGTAAATCCATTATGAAGTAATGTAGCAAACAGGGTAATGGCTGGTACTATCAGACATACGGTAAAACACTGCATACATAATATGATGAATATAGGACTGTCATTTTTTTCATTTATTATTCTAAATGTTAATTTATGTGCCAATTTCGTAATCACGAAAAAGATAAGTACATATACAATGCAATATTCAATCCACATTTCCCTGATTGAAAGTGCAAATACCTTATAAGACAATCCTCCCATCTTCATGGATATTGTGTAACATGTCATACAGTACACCATGCAAAATACCATGATGGCTGTAAACACTACGCTTTGAAACTTTGTTTTTGGCATAATATGCTCCTCCTCTTAAATAAAAAATGACATCAAACAGGTTGCAGCTATCAGACATAGGCTGCAACGATATTTAATGTCATTTTTCACGTATTATTTTTACAACAGGACATATTTTATCATACCAAAGAAAAAAATGTAAGTAAAAATTTATACATTTTACAGTTCTTCCTCAGGGTACTTCATTCCCCACTCATATCTAACCTTAGTCATTATATCCATGACATCTCTCGTATAATCAAGATATAATGCATCCTCATCACCATCTATTGCCCTCTCGAAATCTTCTATCTCATACTTAAGTGCATCTGAATTGTCACCTGATGAGATAACCTCAACCTCACCTGTAACTGCATCCGTAATCCTTGCCTCCCAAGCACGAGGATATTCCATTATTTCAATATAACCCTTCTCACAGGAAATCATTCCTCTCTTAGGCTGCTTTGAATGCATCGACAAGGCTACTGTTGCCATCTGTCCATCATGGTTCGTTAACAGCAGCGTTGCCTGCTCATCTACGCCGGTAGGTGCAGGCTTTACCTGACTTAATACATTGTCCGGCTTAGATGACATAAACCATCTTATAAATGACAATGCATAAACACCAATATCAAGCATTGCTCCGCCTGCAAGATTTATATTGAAAAATCTGTTACTCATATCATATTCCTTGAAGCTTCCAAAATTCATGGTTATAATATTAACCCTGCCAAGCCTGCCTGAACGAAGAATCTCATTGAGCTTCTTATAAATAGGCATGTGATATATCGTCATTGCCTCTCCCAATATGCAATTATTAGCTTCTGCAAGCTCACATGCCTCATCAAGCTCAGCACTGTTCAAAGTGATTGATTTTTCTACGAGTATATGTTTATGGTTTTTAAGGGCTTCTCGCATAAATTTTATATGTGTATTATGCGGTGTTGTGATATATATCGCGTCCACCTCGTCATCTGTAAACATATCATTATAGTCATCATACACCTTGGTAATCCCATATTTTTCAGCAAATGCAACCGCCTTTTCATGTGTACGATTACCCACAGCATATATTTTTCTACCTGATTTTCCGAGTGCAACTGCCATTTCATTAGCAATAACTCCTGTTCCAAGTACAGCCCATTTTATCTCACTCATTCGTATGTCCTCCTTATTATTTAAAATCAAGCAACCATTTGTTGCATTCCGTACTACTGAAATCCTACTTAAATCCCACAAATCTAGCCACATAGCTGCCATTCCCGGACTCTGTAACATCCGTAACCACTATCTCATATTCACCATCAGTCTTTTTATTGTAAGCCTTATACATCTCCTCAAATTCGTCCTGATTAACGAATGTAATTATATCCCCATCTTCCAGTAATTTAACATCCTCACTATCTGAAATTACCTTATGTACAGTTGCAAGCACATTTTCGGTGCCATTGTCCGCTGTCACATACTCCAATGTAACTAATACTGTTGAAGTTTCTGAGTTGTCAACATCAGCATCCTTTATACTGTCAGAGCTTGCGCTGTTCTGATTAAGTGCGCTGTCAGCCTGCTGTATATCTCCTGCTATGTCATCTGTCATATCAGCACTCTCCGGCAGCATATTCATACTTTCATCTGCCATTTCAGCACTCTCCGGCATCATATCCATGCTTTCATCTGCCATTTCAGCACTCTCCTGTGCCGCTGTAATATCAGAATCATAGGCAGAGTTGTCATTCTTGGTATTCTTGTTGTTATTGCTTAGCATTGCCACAGGAATAACTATAGCGCATACCACTATAGCAGCAACAAGACCTGCATACCTTCTTAATCCCTGTCTGCCGCCGATGTTACCCTTTGTCCTATTTTTATTAGCATCAGCACTATTTTCTATCTCAGCATCAAAGCCAGCCTCTATTCTTTCCCATAAATCAGGAGTCCCAACATCCACATTATCAAGATATGCCTGTAGCATTTCATCTGTAAGCTCTTCCTCGTTATGTATATCATTTATATCATAAATATTATTGTTATCTGTCTTGCTCATATTCTATCAGGCACCTCCTTAATTTCTTTATTCCCTGATTATACAGCCAGGTAACCGTCCCAATAGGCGTTCCCCTTATTTCAGCAATCTCTTTAAATGTCAACTGACCTATAAGCTTCATATCAATAATCTCTTTTTCCTTAGGCTTAAGACATTGCATTGCCTTTTTCATATCCTCTGCAAAAATCGTCCCATCTTCTATCCGGCACTCCTTACCATCTGCACCAATATTCTCTATGCTATTCTCCACATTATCATCTGTCTTATCATCACCTGTTGCGGCAAGAAGAACCTCTCGTCTGTTTTTCCTGATATAATCTATAGCCATGTTTCTTGCTATTTTGACAAGCCACGCCTTATGCGGACTACCCGGAATAAAGCTTTTTGCAACACGAACCAGCTTTATGAAAAATTCCGAGGTTACATCCTCAGCATCCTCTTTTCTACCCATCACATCATATATAACCGCATATATCAGCCGGACATACGCCTGATATATAAGCTTAAGAGAATCCTTATCTCCCTGTGCAAGATTAGCTATGGCAGTCTGAAACATTTCATCCGTCATATGCTCCCTCCTCATATATAAATACGAAACAAATACAAATATTTATGGTTAAAATATTCATATAAAAGAATTTTATTTATTTCTATAATAAAAAATAGCAAGCTGTGTTCTGTCTCTAAGACAAAGCTTTTCAAGGATTCCACTTATATAATTTCTTATTGTTCCCTCACTTAAGTAGAGCTTTTCCGCAATCTCCTTATTGCTGTAGCCCTCAGCTACCGCCTCTATTATCTCATATTCCTTGTCAGTTATTCCATGGCTTTCATAGTCAAAGCTCTCCCTCTTCTCCATAAGTGCAGGAAGTCTCTCAACGATATCCTGTCCATACACATTCTGTCCGCCATGCACAGCCTTTATAGCCGGTACAATTCCCTCAAAATCCTGCTTTAATATATATCCCTTTGCGCCAAGCTTTATAGCCTTTACAATATATTCATCATCCATAAATGTGGTTAGATAAAATATTTTTGCACTCTTATCCTCATCTAATATACGCTCCCCAGCCTCAAGACCGGTCATACCTGCCATTCTTATATCCATCAGCAAAACATCCGGTTTATTCTTCCTATATAATTCTATTGCCTCACTACCACTATTTCCTGTTGCGACAACATCAACCGAGCTGTCAGCCTCAAGAATTGTCTTTAGTGATATTGCAACCAGCACATCATCATCAATAATAACTACTCTCATATTCACTCTCCTTTTTTTGGCAAGGTAACAAATACTTTAAAGCCATCATCAACACTTATTGTAAGATGTCCATTAAGTCCCGTCACTCTGTCCTCTATATTCTGTAAACCTATACCACTGCTCCCCTTTGAAAGATATTCAAACATATTCCTGTTATCTGATTTTTTTCCTGAATTATCTCTGCTGTAATCATGTATTATAATCTGATATATTCCGGGATGTTCCCTAAGTACAATAGACACATCTGTATTTTCACTGTGCTTCATTATATTAGATACAGCCTCCCTGACTATACC
>CAVELH010000015.1:0-26129 GCA_963616385.1 bacterium
GACATATCTCAGCCTTTCCAAGGCGCACCCTGTCCGCTATAACCAATATGGCTTCTTTTACACATTCCTCACATTTATCAATATCTTTGACCTCCGTCCACAGCACATCAAAGAATTTCATCAAATCATCATTATAGAAAAGCTTATCTTCCATCTTACTCATTTCTCCACATTACTTACTATTAACTAAATAATTTTCTAACACTATCAGCGTCAAATACAACCTTATCAGCCTTTTCTACCTCTATCTGATATAAGGCATTTGCTGCCAAGTGCTCTGCCGCCTGCTCTATATCTCTTATTCCCGTAGTATCTGCATACTGTGCAACCACAGCTTCAAGTCCATCATCAGTTACAACGAACTCATCCTCCTTAAGTCCTATTCTCTTAAGAACCTTAGGGAGTGCAAATCTGGAGAATATAGTCTTTTTCTCCTCAAATGTATAGTCCGGAATATCAATTACTGCAAATCTCGACATAAGAGGTGCACTAATCTGCTCCTTGTTATTAGCAGTTGCTATAGGATAAACTCCGACTGTAGGAACCATACATTCCATGTAGTTATCTGTAAATCCAAGATTGTCAAGCAGTGTAAGCAGAACATCAGCCGGATTACCATTCCCCTTACCTGATGCAGCCTTATCAAGCTCATTTATAATGAAGACAAGGTTTGATTCACCTGCAACGGAGAATGCCTCCATAATTATACCCGGCTTCGCATTTGCATATATTCTTGAGCTCCCTGTAAGCTGCTCCGGATCGTTTATAGAGCTCATATCAAGGGTTGTCCAAGGGAGCTTAAGGATACGTGCTACCGCATATGCTATCTGTGATTTACCTGTACCAGCAGGTCCAACTAACAACAAACCATATGCCGGAAGTGTATGAGTTCTGTTAATCTGAATTATGGTCTCCATAATTCTCTGCTTAACCTTCTCTAATCCGTATAACTCCTCGTCAAGTATATGTCTTGCCTCTACAGGATCTATAGCTTCAAAGTAATTACTCTTCCACTGAACATTCATCATTATTGACAACGCACGCTGTGCATGTCTCCTCTCCTCAGGAGAGACCTCATGCGAACGTGCAACAGCAAGATTACGTCTTGCCCACAATCTTATGTTGTCTGGCATAGTTCTTCCAGCACAGGTCATAAAGTCTGTGATGCTCTGCAAGCTTGTGAGTTTCATCTCATCACCTACCTCATCGGCATCATCATCCTCTTCCTCCTCTTCTGAGGCTGTGCTTGAAAGTAATCTTTCTATCATAAACTGAAGGAAACCATCTTCGGCAGACAGCTTAGTTCCACCGCCAAAGGCCATCTCTCTTATCTTGTATACTGCATATCCATCCGGCATATTCTTACCCGAAAGGCGAACACTTATATGGTTCTCTCCAAGCCATCTGAGCAGACTTACAAATCTTGAATCTACGCTTACTATGTCGGCACTAAACACTCCATCTGTCTCCTTAAATTCAAATGATGTGCGTTTGCTCTGATTGGTGAACATACCCATTGCATGGTGAGCCCACTTGCGCATCTTATTATCAAGCACTAATATTGGTTCCTCCGGTGTCTTATCCTTAGCATCTGAATGGAAGGTTGTATATGTACAAACCGGTTCCTTCTTATCAGTCTGAGCTGATGAATTTGAGAAATCAAAAACAGGCATTATTCTATACTCCTTTCGGTCTTTTTACTTTCAACTGGAATCTGGGCAAATATAATAGCTGCAAATATAAGCCCACATCCGACTAATTGTCTTATGTTAAGCTTCTCCCCTAAGATCATCCATCCGGCTATAACAGAGAATACCGATTCAAGGCTCATGAGCATAGATGCGACAGTTGGATTTAATCCGTTCTGTCCTATAATCTGTAATGTATATGCTACACCACATGAAAACACACCAGCATAGAGTATTGGCAGCCACGCCTCAAATGTCTGGAGCTTAGGCAGCCACTCCTCTATACCTGCAAATGAATGTTTCATATCTACAAAAAACATAGGCACAAGACTTAATATTCCACATACAAAAAACTGTATACACGACATTTTTACACCATCTACCAATGGTGAAAAATAATCAATCACTAATATATGTACAGCAAATAACAGTGCACATATAAGCACTATCAAATCACTAAGCTGAAAACTCAGCTTGTCCGTCATGCAAAGCATATATAGACCAACAACCGTCATAAGCATGCCAATCCATATATTCCATCCACATTTTTTCTTCAAAAATAATCCAAGTATTGGCACAAGTAATATATAACATGCCGTAAGGAAACCCGCCTTACCTGCTGATGTTCCAAGATATATACCCATCTGCTGGAATGAGCTTGCTAAAAATAGTGCAAGACCACAGCAGCATCCGCCAACAACAAGTCTTTTTTTGTCTTTTTTATCTTCTGGCTTTTTATCTGATATTTTTTTCTTGTCCAGAAATATGATTACAGGTATAAGAACTATCCCACCTATAAACGAACGAATTCCATTAAATGTAAATGGGCCAACTGCATCGCCGCCCTCACTCTGAGCGACGAATGCAACTCCCCATATAAGTGCAGTAAGCACAAGCAGCAATGAATTTCTTATTCTAACACTTTTACTCATATTTCTTCACGTCCTGTTCTTGAACGGACTATTAACAATACAAGAATAAGAACTCCTATACTTACAGGGACTGCTATCCAAGAGATAGCTGCAAGCCCTATAGCCTGAAGTATACCTATTATCATATATCCAAATAAGCATATAGCAGCAACTGTAAGTGCATATGGAAGCTGAGTTTCCACATGATTTACATGCTCGCAGTGTCCACCCGCCGATGCCATGATTGTTGTATCAGAGATAGGTGAGCAGTGGTCTCCACATACTGCACCTGCGAGGCAGGATGCGATGGATATAACCATCATCTGTCCACTTGGAAATACACCTAATACTATAGGTATAAGTATACTGAAGGTTCCCCATGATGTTCCTGTTGCAAATGCCAAAAATGAAGCAACAAGGAAAATAATCATAGGCAAAAAGCCCTGCATAGCTGTAGCTGAATTAGAAACTATATCTGCAACATACACCTTGGCACCAAGAAGATTAGTCATTCCTGATAATGTCCAAGCCATTGTAAGAATGAGAATAGGTGCTATCATCGCCTTAAATCCCTCTGGTATACACTCTGTGAATTCTTTAAAGCTAAGTATATCGCGCATCATAAAGTAAATAAATGTAAACACAAGTGTTATAGCTCCACCTAATACAAGTCCTACAGAGGCATCTGAATCTGCAAATGCATCTACAAATGAAGTTCCACTGAAGAATCCACCTGTATAAACCATTGCAATGATGCAGCTTGCAATAAGTACCGCTACTGGTAAAATAAGATCAAGCACACTTGCATTTTCCTTAACTATTTCCTCCTCGTTATCCTCATAAGGTCTGCCAGGAGTTGTGAATAAATCACCATTTATCGCATTCATCTCATGCTTCTTCATAGGTCCAAAGTCAACACGAAGCAATGTAATCATAAGTATCATTACAAGAGTAAGTATTGCATATAAGTTATAAGGTATTGTCTGGATAAATACTGCAAATCCATTGATTCCTGAATCCTCAGGTACAGAGGATGTTACAGCAGCAGCCCATGAGCTTATAGGAGCTATGATACATACAGGTGCAGCAGTTGCATCTATTATGTATGAAAGCTTAGCTCTTGATACCTTATGTCTGTCTGTTACAGGACGCATAACACTACCTACTGTAAGACAGTTAAAATAATCATCTACAAATATCAATATTCCAAGAATCATGACCGATATCTGAGCACCAATTCTTGTCTTTATATGCTTAGAAGCCCATTTACCAAAGGCTGCCGAACCTCCTGCCCTATTAAGCAGTGATACCAATATACCAAGCATAACAAGGAATACCAATATACCTACATTCCACGAATCTGCAAGCTTGAAAACCATACCGCCATCTTCCTGAAAGAAGATTGTATTTATCATAAGCTCAAGATTAAAATTAGAATATAACAATCCACCCGTTATAATTCCTGCAAGGAGTGATGTATAAACCTCCTTAGTTATAAGTGCCAGACCAATCGCTATGACTGGAGGCAGAAGTGACAATATAGTTGCATATGTCTTACACTGATAATTCTCTGCGTCTGCGATTGTCCCCGGTGTCTGACTGGATATTACCATTAGTACTACTATGATTGCGATGAATATCAGCATCCCAACCTGTTTTTTCTTAATCTTCAATGTTCCTCTCTCCATCCTTTTGTATTTATTAATTCTGTTTCCAAAATCTACTCAATATTATAAAGATAACCACGAGTTAAATCAAGCAAAAACGATAATTTACACACATACAAATTAATCATCAAGATATTCGTCTAACGCATCCCAATATTTTTCCATCCAGCGCATCTGTTCATCAGTATTAATACCAGAATCCTTAATATCCTCTATATCAAATACCTTATCAGGATGATACAGCGTTCCATCTCCACCTATGACAGCATTTGCACCTACATCAAGACCTCTCGCATACATAAGAGAGTCCTCCATCATAACGATATCAACGCTTCCGTCCTCTGCTTCAAGAGATACCCTTACCATAGGCATATAACCATCCGGTCTCTCCTCACATCCGTAATCATCCTCATCTATTCTGATAATTGTGTATATTATCTCATTCATCTGTATCATTCCTTCCAAGTGATAAGCTTACTTAGCATTTGCAATATCCCTTGCAACATAAACACCACTAGCTGACGCATGCGAAAGCGAATGTGTTATTCCACTTCCATCTCCTATAATATATAGTCCCTTGTACTTGTTAGTTTCAAGCCTGTCATTCACGTCAACTTCCATATTATAGAATTTAACCTCAACACCGTATAACAGTGTATCTTCATTAGCTGTACCGGGTGCTATCTTGTCAAGTGCATAAATCATTTCGATAATTCCATCTAGTATTCTCTTAGGTAACACAAGGCTCAAATCTCCCGGTGTTGCACTTAAGGTAGGTGTGATAAACGCCTCATCTATACGGCTTTGTGTCGACCTTCTTCCTCGTATCAAATCACCAAATCTCTGTACAATTACTCCTCCACCGAGCATATTGCTAAGTCTCGCAATACTCTCACCATAACCATTTGAATCCTTGAACGGCTCTGAAAAATGCTTGGCAACGAGAAGTGCGAAGTTTGTATTGTCAGTCTGCCTCTCAGGATCCTCATAGCTGTGACCATTGACAGTTATAATGCCATTTGTATTCTCATTAACCACCGCACCCTTAGGATTCATACAGAAGGTTCTTACCTTGTCACCATATTTCTCTGTGCGATACACTATCTTGCTCTCATACAACTCATCTGTCAGATGTGCAAATACTACAGCAGGAAGCTCTACTCTTACACCTATATCAACTCTGTTTGACTTAGTAGGAATCTCAAGCTTCCTACACACAGACTCCATCCATTTACTTCCACTTCTGCCTACAGATATTATGCATTTGTCACATACATAAAGGTCATCTTCACATATTACCTTATATCCATCTTCCTCTGCCAAAATTGAAGTAACCGGTGTATCAAAGAAAAACTGAACCTTATCCTTAAGATATGAATAAATATTCTCAAGCACAATATAGTTTATATCTGTACCAAGATGTCTCACAGCCGCATCCAAAAGATGTAAATCATTCTGTATACAAACGGTCTTAAACTTAGTACCTGCTGTTGAATAAAGCTTAGTATTCTCACCGCCATAATGCATATTGATATCATCAACATAATGCATTAATTCAAGTGCCTGCTTTTTACCTATATACTCATACAGCGTACCGCCAAAATCATTAGTTATGTTATACTTTCCATCCGAAAATGCTCCGGCACCACCAAAGCCGCTCATAATAGAACAGCTCTTACATCCTATACAGCTCTTAACCTTATCTCCATCTATAGGACAATATCTCTTACCAAGCTCATGACCTGCCTCAAATACAGCTACCTTAAGCTCAGGTGAATTCTTAACTAACTCATATGCAGAAAATATACCTCCCGGTCCTGCACCGATTATAATTACATCATATTTCATGTTGCACCCTCCTTAAAAAAAATTGACTACGCCTCTTATATTCGTAGTCAACTCTTTACGGTAGTTGGTAGAAACGTTCAACCATATTATGAACTTATACAAATATTCGCTTTTAATCCTCTAAGAATATAACATAGTTTATGCATATCTGCAATTAGAATATATGCATCTGTAAACTTTTCTTTTGCGTTTTCCTATGCTAAAATAATGGCACAATAAAGCTACAAATATATATACAAAGCAGGCAATAATATATATAACAAATAATATTATATATACAATATACGAGGTGACAGATATGATTAAAATAGATTTGATAACCGGTTTTCTTGGTTCTGGCAAGACTACATTCATAAGGGAATATGCCTCCTATCTTATCAGTAAAGGTGCAAATATCGGTATTCTGGAGAATGACTTCGGTGCAGTAAACGTAGACGCTATGCTGCTACAGGACATTCTTGGCGATAACTGTACACTTGAGATGGTAGCTGGTGGCTGCGACGCAGACTGCCACAGAAGGCGTTTTAAAACCAAGCTTATAGCCATGGGTATGTGCGGATATGACCGCGTATTAGTCGAGCCATCAGGAATCTTCGATATGGACGAATTCTTCGATGCCCTGCATGAATCACCACTTGACCGCTGGTATGAGATAGGTAATGTAATAACTATAATAGATGCTAACCTTAATCAAAATCTATCTGATGCCTCACGCTATATTCTTGCCTCTGAGGTTGCACAGGCTGGTGCTATACTGTTCAGCCATACAAGTGAAGCAGATAGTGAACAGATAGAGAGCACACAAAAATACGTCAAAGAATCGCTTGATATACTTCATTGCAAAAAAGTTCCAAATCCTATCATCATAAAGAAAGACTGGATCACTCTTACTGGTGATGACTTTGAACAGATATTACAATCTGGCTATCATACTGCCGATTATACCAAGCTCTGGTTTGACGAAAAAGAAACCTATGACAGCCTGTATTTCATGAATATGGATTTCACAGAGGATTTTATACGAGAATCATGTAAAAAAATACTAGATGACTTAAGCTGCGGCAAGGTATTCAGAATAAAAGGTTTCCAGAGACTTGTCGATAATACATGGATATCCGTAAATGCAACACATCAAAAAATCGAAATACAGCCAATAGCAAATGGTCAGGATATCCTGATTGTCATTGGCGAAGGCTTAAACAAGGAAGCCATTGAAAAATACTGGGGCAGGTCCAATATATAGTTCGCACTACACTTATATACACATATTGTTACTTAAGCAAGGCAGTTACAGCGGCAAGCTCCTTTTCTAAATCCTCACGCTGTTCATTAAGGGTGCTAAGCTTACCTTCAAGCTCCTCAATCTGCCTTGCCTGTGTATCAATAATATTCTGCTGTTCATTTATCTTATGGTTTTGCTCTTCTAATGCTTTTGTTGCTTCTGATAACATAATATATACCTCCTAATAATATAGAATAAAAAAACAGGAATTCCAAGAATCTTAAGATAGATTCATCATACAGTAATCCTGTTTAATGGTCAAGCCACATTTTGTGGCATAGGTTGTATATATTTGTAGCACATGGCAGCAGCCCATATTAAACTCTTGCATTAAATGCCACATATGAAGCAGGTTTCTCAGCAACAACATTGGTCTGTGCTGCCACTGTATCAGCTTCTATATTAGTGTCGGTTTCTATATTATCACTGCTGTCACTTATCTCATTTATCTGCTCGTCAAGGTTATCATACATTGTCTCATCTAAATCATCCATAAGCTTTGAAAGAAGTCCTTCGTCATCAGTCTCAATGCCAAGTGCCTCCTTGACTGCCTCTTTCTTACGCTCTTCCTTAGTCTTAGGTGCTCTCTCCTTTGCAGCCTCAGCTATCTTCTCTCCACGCTCTCTCGCCTCATCCATAGCGTGAAACTTCTGTGAGTTATTGTATTCTGACTTCGCAGCGGCAATCTGCTCCTCATATGAATGATATAGCTCAAGCTTTCTCTGAATCTCATCTATATCTAAGGGCCGCATATTCTTAAGGCTCTCCTTCTGCTTCTCATAATATGCAATCTTATTATCACGTTCATTCTGCCTGTTTACCTTATCCTGTGTTCCCTTAAATATACCACCATTTATTTTAAGATTCATATTCTTCCTCCCAAACACAATAAACTATCTGATATCTATATCGGACTTATATAAAAACATATTATATAGCACAAGCATTTTTAGTTAAAGCTTACCATCTGAAAAACTCACCACAGAATGGAACAAACAACAATCTTGACATACCAACTCCTATCTCTTCAAAGCCGGCAAGTGGTACAAACCCATTTACAGGCATACCATTCACATAACAGCCTGAGCTGGTGTTGTATACACCAAAGAAAAATTTATTGGCACTTGAATCATACACTATCGCTGCATGATTCTCTGGAGCTATCGAACTGTCACCTAAAATACAAATATCCATATTGTCAGAGCTGCCAATATAATTAAAATCTGATGTGAGGCAGTATGTTTCCTGATTTGGTCCTCTGTTAACAAGCCAGCCAACACAAGGACTGCACACACAGCTATCCATCTCTCTAAGTATATCTAAATGTGGCTGTTTATTCTTAATCTTTACATATGTATTGGCAGGATCAATGTTGCCTCCAAGTGGAATAAATGCGTATTCGCACTCGCCAAAGGATATTCTGTCATAAGGCTTTAGATAAGTTGCTCCAAACAAAATCATATTATTAACCCTGACTGCCTTCTTTCCAAAGCCCGGTGCAATATATGATTTGCCGCACATTTCATCATAAAAAATGGTTGCGTGATTCTCAGCTAATACATTTGCATCACTGACAACCACTGTCATGCCATCACCACTTCCAATTCCATTGCCATTTGGCGACATAACCAAAGGATAATCTCTTCCAAGCTCTGGTCCGTTTACACACACAAGCCAGCCTCTGACTGTTACATTTGTAGTATTCATCTTATTCCTCCTTTATTTATGCTCTCCAAGCCATGTAATTAATTCATTTAAACATATAGGCTTACTGTAAAGATATCCCTGAAATGCATCACAGCCAAGCCTCTTAAGCTCATCCCTCTGAGCCTCATCCTCTACATATTCAGCAATGATTTTGAAGTGCAACGACTGTCCAAGATATACTATTGATGCAATAATACCACTATTTCTCTCATTATTAAGAATATCTCTGGTCAGTGTGCCATCTAACTTAACTACATTGAAATAATTGGTCTGGAGATACACAAGCGAAGTGTGTCCCATTCCAAAATCATCAATAAGGAATTTGTGTCCCTTCATCTTTAAGTTCTTAATCTTGTCCGCTATGTCTATAGATGACGAAAGTGCATCTTGCTCTGTTATCTCAAGACAAAACTGCTCATTTGGAATATTATACTTATTAATCACATCCTCTATGCACTGTTCAATTCCATCCCACTCAAGAGATTCATTAGTTATATTAACTGAAACCTTGAAATCAGATGGTACATATTCCTTTAATTGTGACATAGTGCAGCCAGCAGCATCAAATATAAATTTTTCCAAGGTATTTAAAATCTTCTTTTCCTTGGCAAGCTGGATAATAAGAGGTGGATATATAAATCCGAACTCAGGATGCTCCCAGCGAATTAGAGCCTCAACACCGATACAGTGTCCCTCACAATTAACCTGTGGCTGGTACATCAGAAATAGCTCCTTATTATGTACTGCCTCAACTAACTCTGTTGCCAGTATCCTTGCCATATGTCCGAGTTCATCTTCTCTCTTAGTCAAAGGTGATATAGAGTTATTCTCCTCCTCCCTCTGCATCTCCTCAACAAGTCTCTTTACATCACGTCTCATACGGCTCTCGCTCTGCTTCTCATACATTCTCACAAATGGCTTATATATAAGCACACCTGCAACAATACATATTATCTGCAAAATAGCACCAGCCCACGAGCCTGTTGCCTGATAACCACTTAGAATAACCGGAGTAGTCCAATCCACCTCACAGATAACCTGAGGTACAAGCCCTATGTAGATAGCCGCATAGCTAATCAGATAATTAACTACAGGAACTAATATAAATGGCACAAGAAATATAGGATTTAGTATAACCGGTACACCGAATAACACTATCTCGCATATATTAAATAACACACTCGGTGCAGCCATATATGCAAGATCCCGCATACCCTTTTTTCTGGCAAAAAGCACTATGGCAATAACCAGACACAGCGTAGCTCCGGTTCCTCCCAACAGAACAAATACATCCTGCATGGTTTTACTGAAAATTCCAGCTGTCACATCAGAAAAATTCTGTTTAATCACAATATCCAGCATATTATGTCCATGTATTCCAAAAAACCATAAGCCATGCGTAAGGAATATTACTATGATTCCGGCTCCAAGTCCATTCTGTAAAGGTTCCAAAAGCCTGTCAAACGACCTCTCCATCAATTCCTGTAACCCACTCACACCAAACAACACTTCAAACAACTGATGTAATAATGCGAAAAGTCCTATTATGATTAATGCCGGAGCAATTCCCTCCAATGCCTCTATGTATATACTATCTGTATTAGTTTTCTGTCTCTTTACATGAAATATACGGTATCTTTTTAATGCATAATAAAGCTCACTGGAAATAAGTGCAATAAACAGAGCGGTAAATGCATGCATATTACTAAACATACTTATGGAAAAGGTATCATACTGTATACCAGAATACCCGACAAACGCTGCCAAAGTAATAATCACCAATATAATGATATTACCTGTGCCCTCATATATGCCTTTTTTTCTCCTTTTCATTATAGAATAACTAACACTTGTGGTAACTGCCAAAAATACAGCAAAGAAATCATTAACACTTGAATAAATACACGTTAAAGCTTCAACGACACGTCCACCGCATAGTTCGGACATAAAATTCTGATATGCCGGAATAGGAAGCTTGATAAGCATAGCCGCAAAATATCCCACCACCAGAAGTGGAATCATCATAATCATACCCTGACGAATAGCACCTACCACGCAGCTATTTTCAATCTTATCTGCTACACGCATTATTGATTTTTTAATTCTATCCATCCTATGTCCCCCCAGAATAATCGAAGTCCGATTATCCTTAAACAAATTTAGTATATATGCTTCCGTCAAATTCCGTCAAATTTTATTAAATATTATCACCTTATGTAAAAATATTCAATAAAATAGCATATGACTAACACTACGTGGTGTCTTCATATATTCTCTAAACTATTGCTTCTTACCTTTATTTGCCTTCTCAAGTCTGTTCACTCCGAGCAGCCCCTTTATCACAAATGCAACTCCAACGCAGATGGTGCCAAGTATAAGTACAAGCTCAAGTCCCGACATATATCTAAGAGACACATTAAGTGATATTACCAGACAAACAAAGAAGGTCACACATAAGCCTATAAGCACCAATCCTGTCACCATATTTGTTTTCACCAAAAATGCAATAAACGAAACCACAATAAGAACTATTAATATTCCCCCTACATTAACTCTCCCCATTCGATAAAATAAAGTAAAGCTACTTACAACTACATTCTGTAAGAACATTACTATGCCTATTATGGTCAATGCGATTCCTAATAAAAATTGTAATAACTCTTTCATAATTTTACCTCTCTGCTATTTTATATACTTTAAAAGATAGTACTTACAAAAAAAACACAAGTAAAATCCGATACAGGAGTATAGCATTATAACACTTACTCCCACAGGCATAAATAATAAAATATACCTGTGAACGAATTACTTTGTGCATAAATCGTATAAGCTGTCTTTAATATATTATTAACTTTTCTATAATAGAATAACATATATAACGGATTTTGTCGATTAATTTATACCACTTCAATTTTACTTATGTATATAAGTATATCCTACATCGGAGTACCAACCTCAATTAAATTTCCATCTAAATCATAGAATCTTACTATTTTCTGCCCCCATGCATGTTCCATCAATTTATTTACATATTTTATATCATATTCCGACTCGTTTAACTTTCTCACAAATTCCTCTATATCATTTTCTTCAAAATATAACTCTGTCATATTATTTTCCGGTATTATTTCCTTACCAAGAATTTCTCTCCAGAGCTTGACATCCTGAAGCACCAATCCCTCTGACATAATAACGTTGCCGTCCTGATTAAGAATCACCTGTAGGCCAAAGATATCTCTATAGAATTTTATTGATTTTTCTATGTCATTTACTGCTATAAGAACATTTCTAAGTCTCATATCATAACCTTCCAATCTATATCTCTTCATCCTGTGCCATCAGTATAAGCTTTTCAAATGACTGAGCAAAGCGTGAATCATCTTCTTCTGTCCTTTTTCTTGGTCCTTTAATGTGATTCTTACCAGAGCTTCGTCTTGCCTTCTTGTTAAGGTGTCGCTCCATAAGCATCTGGTCTATATTCTCATTTGTGTACCACTTGCCAGACTGATGAATAGCATAAGCCCCTTTGCCTAATGCCATTGCAGCCACTCCATAATCCTGCGAAACAACTATATCTCCCTTATGACAAATGCTAATCCGCTTATAATCTACTGCATCTGCTCCTGCACCGACCACAATCACCTCACTGTAATCTGAATACAACACATGATTGGTATCGCATAACAGAGTGACAGATATGTTATATTTTTTTGCTATATCTTCAACAATGCTTACCACAGGGCAGGCATCGGCATCTACATATATTTGCATATTATCCTGTATTTTACCTGTTCTATATCTTTTTACCTCCGAAAATAACCTTTGCAACATAAGCAATGAGCTCAGCCCCAGCATTGTGTCCAAGATTATCATTTATATGTCCTATATGTTCATGGATGTCAACCAGCAACTGCCTATTTACTTCGTTATCTTCTATAACAAGAGGTGTTCTCTTTTTTATATGTAATCTCCCATATAATTCTTTATACACTAAAATAAAAAATAACATTATTTAATTATTTATACAAGGAGTTTTTTGTCCTGACTGTTTTTTCTTACACTAAGTTATATATAAAAAAGCCAGCCCTGAAACTACGGACTGGCTAAGGTTATTTTGTTTAAATCATCTTTGGTGTTTCCCATAAATTAAGCTTTGTACCGATTCCCTTTTCTAACGCGTTACGATATACTATCGTGCCCCACGCAACATCCTCCACCGGCATGCCACCTACAGAATATATTACTATTTCATCCTTTTTGCGATGTAAAGGTATATTTCCAAGAAGAACATCTCCGAGGTCATCCACCTGCTCAGACTTCATTTTTCCCTCTGCAATTAAATCCATTACACGAACCGCAGGAATCGGAATTGTGTTATATGCATTTGGTTTCATTTCTTCTTCCCATGCTTCATATAATTTTATGTTGTCTGTTACAGTTCTGGCACGATTAATAATAAAGTCATCATCAAATCTAAGTGCAGCTGTTGACTCTATTATTGCTCCCGGTTTAATCCATGCTTCATCAATATATGGGTACACACTTGGATCTCCCGTTGGAGTTGAAGTTGACACTGACACGATATCACTATCTCTTACCGCCTCTTCAATTGTGTCCACTCCATAGATATCTGCATCAGGATAAAGCTTTTTCGCATAATCTATAAACGCCTGCAAGGATGCTTTACCTCTTCCCTTAACCTTAACTGTCTTAATTGTCGGACGAACCGCCATTGCAGCTGCAAGTGCTGTTTTGCTCATCACACCTGGTCCAACAATACCGATAGTATCAGCATCCTCTCTTGCAAAATATTTAAATCCTACACCGGGTACTGCACCTGTTCTATATGCCGACAAAATATTAGCCGACATAAATGCCACTGGAGCACCTGTATCCTTGTCATTTAAAATTAACGTCAGAATTGACCTTGGAAGTCCTTTTTCCTTATTCTCAACGTTTGAGCCATACCACTTCATACCAGCCATATCGAATTTTCCACCAAGATATGCCGGCATTGCCATAAATCTACGATCCGGTCCATCCAACGGCATTTCTGGAAACGGAGATTTTTCTGGAAACATAACCATACAACCATGGGAATTTCCATTGGAGCCACCCATACGATAATCCCCGACCTTCATCAACCGAAGCATCTCGTCCATAGCCTCAACGCATCCTGCCATGTCTTTAACACCTGCTGCAATCATATCATCTTCACTCAGATACAAAAAATCAACTCTAGGATAACTCATCTTTCTCTACCTCCTTGGTGTACTACTTTTCACTTTTCTTATGTGCTTCCAGGTACAAAGAATTCTCCATTGCCATTACCTCATGTACAGGAAATGGCTTCCACAATGGTTTCTTTAATACGAGCTTGCACCAAAGTACTGCATAAATAGCAAGTACTAGGAACACAATTCCATCAATTTTAAAAATCAGATTTCTTGTTGCCGGATTTCCATCTATATTCCATATCATAAATGCATTTCCCAGAATCGCAAGAATCGGAATTACCGGACCTAGTGGAACCTTAAATGTTCGAGGTGCTTTAGGTAATCGTCTGCGAAGCAGCAATACATTCAGGTCGGCAATAATATAGGATATCATCCAAAATACAATAGCAACCAGAATCATAAATGAAAGTGAATCACTCGTTGAAAGACCGGTTGCATTAACTATAATCATAATTGACACAATCAAAATGATTCCTACATAATATGCACCGCGTTTATTCTGCTTTAAAAAAATCGAAGGCATTAAATTAATCTTTGCCATGCCCGCACACATATATGATAGAAAGCTTATCGCAGAATTAACTGTACTGATAACTGCAAATACCGATACAAGTATCATCCATATAGCACCTGCTCGTCCAAGCAATGATGTTCCGTATAAAATATGTGGAGCTGCACTCGCTCCAAGCTCATCCCACTTCACATAATGTCCCATTCCGAACACAACAAATATCTGCATTACCAGAATTATTAATAAACTTAAAACCATGCCAAGTGGTATATTTCTTCGTTCATTTTTTACATTCTTTGATATTGGTATTACAAATTCACTTCCAATAAAAAGGAAAAATGCCAATCCCAGATATGAAAATGTGTCGGAAAGACCATTTGATAAATTCATAGTCTGTTCAACTACTTCTCCACTCCCAAGCTCTAATATTCCAAGAGCACCCATAACCACAAGTGATATAATTAATCCATAGACCACGAGATTTTGTATTTTGGCAAACATATCAATACCAAGTAAATTTGCTATCATCAATACAACTAGCAAAATGATACATAACACCTTAGATGGAATTCCTGTGTGGAACACCGTGTTAATCGCATTTCCAAACATTGCACACTCAACCGAGCCAGCAATCGACTGACAAACCAGATAGCCTCCTACCATCGTGACAATCGTAACAAATGGCCCTATTCCAGCCAATGTGTACTGTGCCAGACCTCCAGTAAGATTTGGCATCAATGCATTTAACTCTGCCATGCAAAGTGCTGTAAGAATATTAATTACACAGGCTAGCAACATTGAAACAATAAAGCCTGTTCCCAAAGCTCCTGAGCCCTGTCCAAGAGACATCAGGCAGCTTGTTGCGACGATTAATCCTACACCAGTAGAGATTACACTCGGTAGTCCTAATTTCTTTTCTTCCATAAGCATCACCTCACATTTATTTCAACGCATCCATACCCTCTTCGCCAGTTCTAACACGGATAACGTTAGTCAGAGGTGAAATAAAAATTTTTCCATCACCGATATGTCCGGTATACAATTCCTTCTTGATTGTCTCCACCGTCTTGTCAATCAATTCGTCCTCCACAACAATCATAATCATCTGCTTTGGCAGAAGCTCCATCTCAGAATTTTGTTCCGGTTCAATCTCATATGTTCCCTTTTGCACTCCACAACCTATAACCTGCATAACGGTCATTCCCGTAACGCCCAGCTTACTTAATGCTGTTTTAAGTCTGGTCAGCTTGCTCATGGAGGTAACAACCTCAATCTTTGAAAATCCCATATACAGCGCCTCCTATCTTTTACCTCTTGTTTATGGTAATTAAATCCATTTTCAGATTAAAAAAATTGTATAAATCAGCACATGCCACTTATTTAAAAAAATATGTATCATTTACTTTTGATTTGTAATTTTTTTCCTGTAATAACTTTAAATATTTTTTAGGTGTTATTCCAGCATATTTGGTAAAGTCGCGTATAAACTGCGATTGATCATAATAACCAAGTGCAACTGCTGCATCAGTCATTTTATCAGGGGCTCCATAATTCAAAAATTCTATTGCACGCTGAAATTGAATTATCTTGCAAAATACCTTCGGAGAAAAGCCCATTTCCTCAATAAACACTTTGTTAATATAGCGGACTGAATAGTCTGTGTGTTCCTCCAGCTCCGCTACCTTAATTAAGCCATCTGATTTATAAATAAGCTGTTTGACCATCATGGCAAGTTCTTTTTTTCCATAGGGTTTCACTCTTCGTTTTTCCACCTTCGTATAATTCTCCAGAAAAACTCTTATACGCTGATAGAAATCCGTCTCCTGTTCCAAATCCTTAAGCCATCCTGTGTCGCCCTTCATAATCTCTTCAAGCGGCACACTCTGATCGAACAAATCTCTCATCGTTGCACGAATTATTTCCGGCTGTACTCCGGGCATAAAACGCACGCCAAAAACCTCCTGTGTATTCTGCATACATTCTTCCTTATAGGAAATTGGAGTTCCCCGTGCAAATCCACGCATGCCATCATCGGTATATTCAAAATATAGCTCAATGCATCCATCAGGTACCATGCGCAGATTTGCCCCATCCTTTACCTGATATGTATAGAAATGCGATATTCCCTGACGCAAATATACTTCCTGATAAAAATGTTCAGTATCTAAAACAATATATGGTTGTATTGGTTTTAATCTGTCTTTTTCCCAAATCATAAGTTATATCTTCGCTTTAAATCTGTTGTATCTAAGTTCATATAAGTCAACAGTTGTCTTTCCTGTAGTAATCAGCTCAGCTAACTGGCTGGCAGCTCCAGGTGCAATTCCAAAACCATGTCCACTAAAGCCACACGCAAGAATCAAACCGGGTACTTCATCAACTGCTCCTAGTACCGGAACTCCATCTGCGCATTTGTCCATCCAGCCTGCCCATGTACGGACTATCTTTGCATTTGCCAGATTTGGAAAATACTTGATAATACCCCTGCATATACAAGATGCCGTCATGCTGTAATTTGATTGTAACCCATAATCGTCACGAGTAAAACCCTCTAATCCAGAAGAACCACCAAAAACGAATGAGCCATGCTTTGTCTGGTGTCCATAGAAGTCTGCCTCGGCAGTTCCTAACATCTGATCAAACATATGAGGCTCCGCCTCCGTAACAAGTGCCTCAAGGCTTACTGCCTGCATTGGTACATCAATACCTACCGTCTCTGCAATTTCACGACTGGCAAGACCTGCTGCCAGAACAACAGTTTCCCCTTCATAAACATTGTTCTCGGTTATAACCTTACGCAGTTTTCCCTTAATCTTCTTTAATTCCACAACCTTTTCGCCTGTCACAAAGCGTACCCCAAGCTTTCTTGCTGCCTTATAATAGCCAAGTGTTGTCAAAAGTGGATTGGCATGTCCATCTGTTGGGCACCAGCTTGCACATGTAACTTCTTCTGATAAATATGGATTAATCTGACGTACCTCATCTCCATCAATCATTTTTACGTCCAGACCAACCTTAACTGCACGCTCTGTAAGTCCAGTCAAAATCTGTCTATGCTTTTCTGTCTTACCCAATCGCAGATTTCCATCCTGATGATACTCACAGTCTACCTCTAACTCCTCAGAGAGTGTCGGCCAATAATGCTTTATTCCATACATCACGAGAGGTAATTCTCTCGGATCACGTCCAGACTGTCGTACACCTCCACCATTTCTGGAAGAACCACCATTTCCAATATGGTCACTACCCTCGAGTACAATTACCTTCGTACCCTGCTTTGCAAGATAGTACGCTGTAGCACATCCAATAATTCCGCCTCCAATAACAACTACATCTGCACAATTACTCATCTGCCTCACCCTCCTTTACTTCGTTTGCTAAAATGCGCATCTCAATCGGACGCATCGGCACTCTTGAAGTTGCTGGCTCTAATTCTGCCGGAGATATTCCAAGCTCTCTTGCCACAATTCCTTTCACAAGCTTTGCACAGGTCTGTCCCTGACATAATCCCATACCTGTACGAAGATATCTTCTTATCTCTGTCATTGTCCACATACCGTCATGCACTGCTCTCCTGATTTCACCTTTTGTAATCTCCTCACATCGGCATATCAGCATATCATCATCTGGTGCAGGGACAAAAGCTCCTATATCTCTTGATCTGTCATTTACCTGATTCATATTATTACCTCCATCCCTCTTTTACTCTGCCTTGAAGAATCTTGCCTTCATCGCATATTCTACTGGAACCTTGATTGTAAGTAAGTTCGTCTTATCAAACGCCTTCATGCTTCTAACCTGTATAACCTCTGCATCGCATACGCGTTTTCCGTCACGTCCAAGTCCGTCACCTTTTGTGCCAACCTCCGGCAGAGGAAGAAATTCATACGGAAGAGTTATACTTGCATATCCCTCCTCATAAGTCTCATCTACCAGAAAAATTGCCTGTCCAGAGCAGGATGCCACACACATACCACAATTAACGCACTCTGATTTGTCAACAACAACCGGCAGAGATGTAATATTTTTTCCTATGCTTATACATTTCTTTGGACATGCATCCTGACAAGGATTACATGGTATATTCTGAGTACATTCAATAACCGGATGAATACCCGACTTATGAGTGACGCCCGGAAATCTCTCTATTTCATCATCTGCAATAAATCCATGCTTTAATAAATTTGTAGAAATCGGAATTCCTTCCTCAGTCATTGTAATTTCCTTACCACGGTTCTTCAGTGCAAACATTCCCTGACGAAGTCCGTCTAACGCTTCATCAAGTGATGAAAGTTCTTTATCCATCTCATCTTTTTCAATATAGCCAAGATACTCCGCAGCGGCTATTCCAGCCATTCGACCTTCTATCATAGCCGAACTTGCTTCCTCAATTCCCGATACATCTCCGGCAACAAAAATTCCTGCTATCGATGTTCTTCCATACTCATCACAAATTGGCACCTGTCCACCACGTTTCGGATTGTCCTCCATCTTGCAGCCTGCCATTTTTAAAAGCTGTGACATAGGTGAAAGACCAACTGCCAGACAGATTGTATCAACATCAAAGTGCTTCTCTGTACCTTCAATAAACTGGAAATGGCTATCAACCTCTGCAATTGTGACTCCTGTGACACATTCCTCGCCCTCTGCCTTCACAATTGTGTGGGAGAGATAAAACGGAACGCCGGTTCTTGCAACCTTTGCGGCATGAACGCCATAACCTCCTACACGGGGTGCGGCATCAACAAGTGCTACAACCTCACATCCACACTGCATTAACTGAAAGCTTACAACCAGACCAACATTACCTGAGCCAAGCATAAGCACTTTGTTACCCGGCTTTACACCATGCAGATTCATCATTGTCTGCGCTGCACCAGCGCCAATTACACCCGGCAATGTCCAACCTGGAAATGTAACCATATTCTCAGCTGCTCCGGTTGCAATTACAATTGCATCTCCTTTATAATGATGTACACCGTCTCCTATTCTGACAGCAATTTCCTTATCCTGATACAAGCCTATGACTGTTGCTGAAAGAACAACCTCCACACCAAGCTCATCAGCCTCCTTCAGGAGCTGTTCTCCAATCACGAAACCTCGGATTTTTGCCTTATGCTCCTTTGAGCCAAAGAATTTATGAATTTGTTTAAAAAGCTGTCCTCCCGGTTTTTCATTCTCATCAAATACCACTACATTAAGACCTCTTTTTGCAGCCTCAATCGCAGCTGACAGTCCAGACGGTCCTGCTCCTACTATAATCAAATCATATCGTTTCATATAATACAGCACTCCTTTCTTTTGTTCCTTCGTCTACTGCATTTCAAATGGCTTATCACTTACACCATACTGTGTTCTTACATCCATGCCTGCCTGAAGCGGTGTCACACAGGTTCGCACATTAGGTACACCATCTACAACCATAACGCAATCTGTACATCTGCCAATCGCACAAAAGATTCCTCTAGGCTTATGTTCCTTGGCGGTGTATCTGTGTACCATTAACCCATTTGCCTTAAGTGCAGCTGCAATAGGCTCGCCCTCATATCCTTCTACCTCTTTCCCATCATAGGTAAATGTCACTCGTTTTCCTTTCTCCTGTACACCCAAAATCGGATGCTCTGTAATTCTTGCTCCCATAATATTTCCGCTCCTTTCCATACTAAATATGTCTCATGGTCAAATGTGCTTCTATGCAAATATTTTTTCAATCATAGCCAAAGCACTTTCTTTATCTACTTTAAATGGACAAAGTCCGGCAAGCGGTTCCACAACCACCTTCTCCGCAAGCTTGTCCTGATTTACGGCTTCACTTATATACTCTTCAATATGCTTTACGCCGACTGTCTCATATGCAAATTTTTTATATGCATTAGCTGCAATAACCCCTATTTCTTCTGTGCTTTCATTCCCGTTATACGAAGCTCCAAGAAGTGTTCCGATATCCTTTATCTTTTCTGGCATTACGGTACTTAATTGTTCTAAAACAACCGGAAGTGAATATGCACAACAGGCACCATGCGGTATATGGAACTCCCCACCTAAAACATGTGCTATTGAATGTCCAACATGAGCACTTGGATTTGCAAGCATCCATCCACCGAGTGCAGCAGCAATATGCATCTTAGTTCTTGCCTCCATGTCTGTTCCGTCCTTTACAGCACGCGGCAAATATTCCACAACATTTTCCATAATCGCCTTAACTATCATATCTGACATTGGATTAGCGAGAACACTCGTATACCCTTCTGCGGCATGAGAGAATACATCCAAGCCTGTCATAATTGTAAGTCCAAGCGGCATACCTGCTGCAAATGCAGGATCAATTACCGCGAATTCACTCATACCATTTACTGCGAGGATTGCTACCTTTGAATGTGTTTCTGTATCCGAAATAATTAATCCATTTGAAAGTTCGGAACCAGTTCCAGAAGTTGTAGGTACACTCATCAATCCAAGAGCACGTCTCATTTCTTTTTCAGGTGAGGCGTAGTCAAGAATATTTCCACCATTCACACGAAGTATGTTGATTCCCTTTGCCGTATCAATTGCACTTCCTCCACCTACTCCTATGACACAATCGCAACCAGCTTCTTCACAAAGCCTTGCTCCCTCATTTACTACATCCGCTGGAGGATCAGGCAAAACCTTATCAAATTCCACATAACTCATTCCTGCATCCTTTATGCTTAAAATCACCTTATCAATGATTCCCGCTGCCTTTACACCGGCATCATACACTATAAATGCCTTTTTATATCCCTCTTCGCTAAGAGCCAAGCCAATTTTTTTGTGCTCATTTTCTCCAACCATGAGCTTAACATTCTGCATACATGTGTAATTCATAACCCTCTTCCTCCTTTGAAGTTTTTCATTTGAAAATATTCAAAATATGTAACTTAAGAATTTAAAAAAATTATATGCATCGAACGGGAAGAAAAATTGTAAAAATCAGCATAAAAAAGCCAGCCCTGAAACTATGGGCTGGCTGAGGTTGGTTTGTTTATGCTATTTTTATTATCGCTGTTTTAAGTTTACTGTCTTATTTTTCATTTACTGCAATCCAGATTTCGCACTGATAATCAGGATTCGATACATCCGCTGACGAATAGACTTCAAACTCTACATTCTCAGCATATTCATACTGTGTACTTTGCGGGAAAAATTCCGTAACAATTCTATGGTATGTTTCAATATATGCGTCCGGCATCTTTCCCTTACTTGTGAACACCGCATATGTATGTGCAGGAATTGTTACAACCTCTAAATCGTTGTCAATCTCCCTTCCGTCATACTCAACTCCAATACCATAAGGAAACTGTTTTGCATTTAACTCCGATGAAAAACAAATACCAAGCAATCCCTTCATAACCGGATTTTCCGGCATGCAGGCAATCAACCTGTTCATAGTTCCATCTGCCCCGTATTCCTGCCACATTGCGGTAATATCAGGAGTTTCATTCGCTGACTGTGGTTTACCAACACTTTTTCTTTTGCAAACAACCTGAAATGCATCTCTCTTCTCAATTCTGTAATCCATTTTACTGCCTCCTGTTAATGTTAATTTTACAGATAAAGGAGTAAAAATCTTAACATTTCCGCTATGCTTGGCTTCACTTGGAGCAATTCCGTGAAACCTCGTAAAGGCTCGTGAAAAGCTCTCCGGTGTATCGTACCCATATTTCATTGCTATATCAATGATTTTTGCATTTCCTTTGGACAACTCCTCCCCAGCAAGTGAAAGTCTGCGCATACGAATGTAATCACCAAGTGAAAATCCACATAGAATACCAAATACTCTCTGAAAATGAAAGGGTGATGAATATGCCTGCCTTGCAACTTCCTCAAAATCAATTTCTTCAGTTATGTTTGCCTCAACATAATCAATAGCCCTCTGTATTCCCTGTATCCAATTCATTATTCCACTCCCTTTCTGTGATTACAGTCTATCAAAGTGTTGTTATCAATTCCTGATTTCTTATGCTCATGGGTGTTATGAAGCCAACAATTACTTCTTCACTCATTGAAAATGCTTTACGCATTACACCAAATCAATAATCTTCCGGCAAATCATTACTATGTATCTCACCATTGTCATCCATGAACATACCCTGATAGTCAACAAGCTCTACATCACCAATTTTATTTACTACCCCACTAGGATATAACAATGCAGACCATAAAGGTACCTTAAATGAAACATTCTCATAAGTTTTAATCAGCATTGAGCTACGCCCCTCGTCACTATAAATATAAACAAATGAGCTACTCAAGCCTGCGCCTGACAAGCTTGAACGGATATAATAAATATTTCCCGCCTCATCCTGAATATTAATATCAGCCCAATTTCCATAATTAGCATGGTCATTATAAGTAACGGTATATTGGGTTCCAAGAGCAGAGGTAACTGTATCACCCTCATCCATACCTTCTATTCCAGTGTCCTTCATAATTACATCAACTGCCTTTATAGTTCCCGTCACTGTATAACTGTCCCCATTATCTGTTACTGCATAAGGCATTCCCTGAAAATTTTGTTGTCCATCCGGCAATGTATTTACCAGAAAATACATTGGATATGAATGACATTGCTGAAATATTCCATATACATCTATACTTTCTCCGTCACCTGTCTCTGCTGTATCATCAATAGCTACTTCTGTCGATGAGGACTCTGTTGTTGCTGCTTCTGTCTCATCATTCTCATTTTCAGGAGCATACTCCTCCATTAGCTCATAATTTCCATAAGAGCATTTTGGCACACGTCCATTTCTTACATTCGGAACATATTCACTATGATAACGCCAGATATTTTCTTCATTTCCTGAGTAAATATCAAACTCACATTCCATTTTAGAGAAAACTCCATCTATATATGCCTCTCCTTTTATAACAGGAAACTCTACCGAAACATCCGTACAAACCATGCCATTATCCCGCTCAATTACTTCACCATTACCTAGCGCACCAGCCTTAACCTTTGCGCCTAATAACTTCCAAACAAAGAATACTCTAAGGTCAGCCTCCGCATTTAGAGACAGCAAAGCCTCTCCATTTATTTCTGTTTCAAAAGTAGCAGGCGAAACAACATCTGCCTCTTTTATCATTCTCAGTCCACCGGATTTGTCATGTCGTACACATATATTTGTCGGCATATTGGCAGTTATTTTGTATTCACCTTCAGATGACAGCTCTATATATACTCCAAAATCTATACTTACGAAGCCATATTCAAAAGGTATGCTTGTCTCAAATAAAGGTATCTTGCAGTCATCCAGCATATCTAATGATAATGCACCTGAAACAGAAGTGTCCATTTCCAATCTATACTCTGCATATTTCTCGCCCTTACCAAATGTAAAATATGTCATATCCGATGAAATTCTGATATCCGATAAATCAACCTCTATGCTACCTGTTGCTGAGTCTCCAAGCTCTATCGGGCTGATATATTTCACTGTTTCTCCTGTATTTTTATCTTCCATTTCTATGGCTAAATAATTTCCTGAAAGGGTATCATTTTCCTCGACAGATAATGTAAATGTCATGCCCTCCGATGTGCTTTCATGGCTTATTACCTTATTAGATATATATGCACATCGCATAATATTTCCATTATTATCGCTGTATAAATTATTCTTTCCAGAGGATGCTATATCGTATGCCTTATTAGATGCATAAATATCCTGATATGTCACATTTCTAATATCCGAAAAATCAATTGACTTCAAAACATCTTCCATTTCAGGCTCAGACAAATGACATGCACCAGCTTCATCTATTGAATCCACACGCCCTGTCCTCATATTACCTGTTACATCTTTAAAAACTATTATATCTCCCTCAGCAATATCAGAATTATCTGAAAAATTAACAACTGAATAATTATTACTTTCCTGCAAAACGGCTAGACTGTCAAGATTTTTTACACTATCCTGATATTCAATTTCACAATAATCATCTAACCACAACTCATCAAAGTATATTTCGTTATAGCGGGATAAAATTTCCACACAATCGTCCTTAATATAGCAATCCTTTTTCTCATATAACAAATTATATTCATCTGCCAAATTATAATAATCATCTTCTGAATAATTTTCTATATCCTCATACAGCCTTTTTAACTTATGCTCATCTATGGTCTTGAAAGCGGTAATAGATATCAGTCTGGCATCTGCATAATCATTATCATCATATCCTTCAGGAAGCTCAAACACATCACATCCTGTATGATTACAGAGCAGTTCCATCCACTCTTCTGCCGTGACGTACTCAGCTTTATTTTTTTGCCATTTTTTAATAATTACTAATGTCAAGGTCACTGCTACTGCCACAAGAATTATTGCAGCCAATATTCTCGCAATTACTCTTTTTCTTTTTTTCACTTTTTATCTCCCCGTAAAATTAGTATTTTGAAATGATTTCATTATATATAATTTTACTAAACACTCGCATTTCGTGTATATTCGGTAGTATAGCTACTCTTTCCACATTTTTTACAAATATAATTTATATGATAGATTTTCTTAACACCAGGAACATACTGTTCGCCAACAGAGTATCTTCCTGTTTTCCGGCCATCTCTATTATATTCCTCGGAACGTGTTGATACGGCAACAGAAATATTTTCACTGCCTATATACTCTCTGCTTTTCTTTTTTAATGCAAACCATTTTTTACACCATGGACATCTATGTTTATATCCAACCTTAAGTATCTCAATACCTATACACATAGCAAGTAATACAATACACATTAAAGCAATCATCACGCCTGCTGCCTTGTCACCTATATATTCCTGCTGTTTTGCATAATAAAAACCATAAATTGTAAATCCTAAAAAAATAGCCTCGGCAGCACGCAAAGTAATATTTAAAATACTTTTAATTGTTTCCATATCATTTTCACCTCTTACTCATTATCAGTAGTAACACTCAAATACTTACCTGCATTTTCAAGGCTAACCCATACACAAGGTCTTATTCCGTGCTTGGATGTTTTCCCATTTTTAAGACTTGCTGTACCAAGCTTAATGCTTCCATTTTCTTCAACAAGAAGAGCATGACCTTCTGCTGTAAACCAAGAATCCCAACTAAGCGATGACCTAAGCCAATATGCTGAATAATCATCTCCAACAACAGATGAATCATACGAAAATCCTTTTTCTGTTAAGTCTGAAAGCACCTCATCAGTAAATGCTTCAGTATCTATTTTTCTATCCTCAATCGCATATGGAGTAGCTTTACAAAGTAACTTTTCAGAATAACTGTATTGC
>CAVELH010000016.1:0-25635 GCA_963616385.1 bacterium
AAATATAAAGGGGCAGAAAAAAAGGGTAGCTATAAAGGATATTATGAATAAATTAGGTATAAGTGAGCTTGCCAAAAAATATCCGTATCAGATATCGGGAGGAGAGCAGCAAAGGACAGCGATTGCAAGGGCGTTTGTGTCTGATACAAAATATATACTGGCTGATGAACCGACAGGAGCATTAGATTATGAAAATGCTATAGAGCTTATGGAATTGATTAAAGAACTTCATCAAGCCGGAAAAACAATTATAATGGTAACTCATGATAGCCAGATTGCTTCGTATGCTGATAGAATAGTTGAGTTAAAGTAGATAAATAAAATTATTTCACATATATTTTCACAAGAAGATACAAAAGAATAATAAAAACAAAAAAACACCCACCCACAAAAAAAACTTGACCTAAACCTAACTTCAAGTTGTAGAATATTTACAAGTTGAAAATACTTATTTTTCAGGCAAGAAAATATTATATTTATAGTCGGAGGAAGAAAGATGTATTTAGAAAATATTAATGGACCTGAAGATGTCAAGAAATTATCAGAAGATGAACTTAACCTGCTTGCAGCGGAGATGAGAAAGGCATTGCTTACAAGAGCAAGTAAGCATGGTGGACATTTCGGTCCTAACTTTGGTATGGTTGAGGCTACAATAGCATTGCATTATGTATTTGAGTCACCTAAGGATAAGATTGTATTTGATGTTTCACACCAGACTTATCCTCACAAGATGCTTACCGGAAGAAAGGACGCGTATCTGTACGAGGAGCATTATGATGATGTTTCAGGATATAGCAATCCGGAGGAGAGTGAGCATGACCATTTTGTTATAGGGCATACATCAACGTCTGTGAGCCTTGCGTGTGGACTTGCCAAGGGAAGAAATTTGACAGGAGCTAAAGGCAATGTAATAGCTGTAATAGGAGATGGCTCATTAAGTGGCGGTGAGGCCTTAGAGGGACTTGACTATGCAGCAGAGATAGATGGCAATCTTATTATAGTAGTAAATGACAATGATATGTCTATCGCTGAAAATCATGGCGGTTTGTATAGCAATTTAAAGCTTCTCCGTGAAACTGACGGTAAGGCTGAATGTAATTTATTTAAGGCTATGGGACTTGACTATGTATATGTAGGCAAGGGTAACGATATAAAGAGCCTTATAGATGCATTTACATCTGTAAAGGATTGTGACAAGCCGGTTGTTGTTCACATAAATACCCAGAAGGGAAAAGGCTATGCACCTGCTGAGGCAGATAAGGAGAGCTGGCATTACAGCGGACCATTTGACATTGAGACTGGAAAGCCTTTGTTTAATATGGATGCTGAGGACTATTCAAGTGTTACAGCAGCATATCTTCTTGACAAGATGAAGAATGATAAGTCGGTTGTGGCAATTACATCTGCGACACCTACTGTTATGGGCTTCACTAAGGATAAGAGAGAAGAGGCAGGAAAGCAGTTTGTTGACGTTGGAATTGCTGAGGAGACTGCGGCAGCTTTGGCATCAGGTATTGCTGTAAATGGTGGAAAGCCTGTATGGGGCGTGTACAGCACATTTATTCAGAGAACCTACGACCAGATATCACAGGATATCTGTATAAATAACAGCCCTGTTACGATAGTTAATTTCTGGGGTTCTGTATACGGAATGAATGATGTTACACATCTTGGTTTATATGACATACCTATGATGTCAAACATTCCTAACCTTGTATACCTTGCACCTACAACCAAGGAGGAATATCTTGCAATGCTTGACTGGAGTATAGACCAGACTGAGTATCCGGTGGCAATTAAGCTCCCTGGTGGAAATATGGTGTCAGATGGCAAGAAGATTACGAAGGATTTCTCTAAGCTAAATACCTATGAGGTTACAGATAAGGGAAGTAAGGTAGCTATAATTGGACTTGGAACCTTCTATAAGCTTGGAGAGGATGTAGCTAAGCTTCTCAATGAGAAGGCAGGAATAAAGGCTACAGTAATCAATCCATATTATATAACAGGTGTTGATGAGAAGCTTCTTGATGAGCTTAAGAAGGAACACGACATAGTAATAACAATAGAGGATGGTATATTAGATGGAGGCTTCGGAGAGAAGATAGCAAGATTTTACAGAGACTCTGATGTTAAGACCTTAAACTTTGGTCTTAAGAAAACATTCCCTGACAGATATGTTGTTGATGACATGATAAAAGAGAATCATCTAACTGATACACAGATAGTTGATGATATAATGAAATTACTGTAACACACAGGATAATAGATGGCACATTTCTTCACACGGATGTGTCAAAATACAATAACCGGTTATATGTAGGGACATTTGCGACAGCCGGCACTTAATGAGTGCGTAGCACGAATTTAGTACCATTGCTTGGAGCAATTAAGTGGAAACGGTCCCGTAATATAACCTGTTATTGTATTTTGACACATCAGTGTTAAGAGTGTGCCATCTATTGTGTTTATAAAATGTTTAAGTATTGCAAGGGAATTATTAATTGATGTAAGTCTTTTAATCTGCTATAATCTGTTAATTGGAGAGACCTAAATAGTCTTTTAGATGAATATCCCTATATTATTTCGGATAGAATAAAATAAAAAAGGAGGCAGTTTAAATGCCGGATTTAATGAAAAATATTAAAAAGTCAGAGGTATTAAAGCTTAAGGATGAGGTAGCTTATCAGGAAGGTCAGGTAATCAGTAAGACATTAGTTCAAAATGAAGCAGTAAGTGTTACATTATTCTCATTCTGGAAGGGCGAGGAGATAAGCACACACGAGTCAGGCGGAGATGCATTTGTCACATGCTTAGATGGTACAGGAGAGGTTACAATCGATGGAGTTAATTATGAGCTCAAGGAGGGCGATTCTATAGTTATGCCTGCAAGACATCCTCATGCTGTAAGAGGAAAGGAAAACTATAAAATGCTTTTGGTTGTAATATTCTAGTATAAGGAGATTAACAATGGCAGTAAGTTTAATAGAGTTATTGAAGGTAGTGTTCCTCGGAATAGTCGAGGGCATTACCGAGTGGTTGCCTATAAGTAGCACAGGACATATGCTTCTAGTTGATGAGTTTATAAAAATGAATGTCTCTGATGAGTTTAAGGACATGTTTTTTGTGGTAATTCAGCTAGGCGCGATAATGGCAGTTGTGATTTTATTCTGGAATAAAATGTGGCCTTTCCAGATGAAGAGTGAGAATAATAAATCCATAATAAAGAAGGATATATTCTCAATGTGGTTTAAGGTAGTTGTTGCCTGCATACCGGGTGCTATCGTTACACTTTTGTTTGATGACTACATAGAGGCACATCTTCATACGCCTACGGTAATTGCAATAGCACTTATCTTTTATGGAATAGCATTTATAGTTATTGAGAGCTGGAATAAAAACAGAACTCCTAAGGTTAAGACATTATCAGATATTACATACAAGACAGCATTTATAATTGGTTTATTTCAGGTGTTGTCAATAATACCGGGTACTTCGAGGTCAGGTGCTACGATAATCGGTGCACTCCTTATCGGCGTGTCAAGAGTTGCAGCGGCAGAGTTTACATTCTTCCTTGCTGTTCCTGTAATGTTTGGATTAAGCCTTATCAAGGTAATAAAGTTCGGTCTTGCATTTTCAAGTGCGGAGCTGGTTATACTTATAGTGGGAGTTGTAGTTGCATTTGCGGTATCAGTAATTGTAATTAAATTCCTTATGAGCTACATCAAGAAGCATGATTTCAAGGTGTTTGGATGGTACAGAATAATACTTGGAATTATTGTGTTACTTTACTTTGCGTTTGCATAAAAATAGGGAGATGAATTAGATGGCTGTTTTAGATAAGCTTGAGCCCTCTGCTGTTTTTCATTATTTTGAAGAAATATGCGGCATACCACATGGCTCATCCAACACTAAAATGATAGGGGATTATCTTATTAATTTTGCAAAGACAAGAAATCTTAAATGTGAGATGGACCATCTTGGCAATGTTATTATATCAAAGTCTGGTACTTCGGGATATGAGAACTCACCTGCTGTGATAATACAAGGGCATATGGATATGGTATGCGAAAAGACCTCTGATACGGAGATTGATTTCAATACGGAGGGACTGAAGCTAAGACTGGATGGAAATGTAATCAGCGCAGAGGGTACAACCTTAGGCGGAGATGACGGTATAGCTGTAGCGTATGCTCTTGCCTTGCTTGACTCAACTGATATAGCACATCCACCGCTTGAGGTGGTTATAACAGTAGATGAGGAAATTGGAATGCTTGGAGCAGCAGATATAGACTGTTCTTCTCTCAAAGGAAGGCTTATGCTTAACATTGATTCGGAGGATGAGGGACATCTGCTTGTTAGCTGTGCAGGAGGTGTAACAGCAACATGCCATCTGCCAGTTTCATACGAGAAAAATGCATATAAGAATGTAAAGCGTCTCAGCATTATGAACGTCACAGGCGGACATTCAGGCGTTGAGATAATTAAGGAGGGGGCTAATGCCTCTAAGGTGCTTGGACGTGTATTGTATGATATAAGCAGGCGTACAGATTTGAGACTTGTGTCAATAAGCGGAGGCATGAAGGACAATGCCATACCGAGAGAGGCTCATGCGATAATAGCGTATGATGGCAGTCTGGATAATGCATTGATAGACAGCTATAATTTAATTCTTGGCAATGAATATAAGGCGACAGATGAGAATATAACCGTAGAGCTAAGTGATGCTGACGATGTAAGTGAAAACTGCATGACAGCAGCTTCAACAAAAAAAGTAATTGCTGCACTTGTAAATGTTCCAAATGGCATTTCCAAGATGAGCAAGGATATAGATGGACTTGTGCAGACATCTCTTAATCTTGGAATACTTAGAACTGCGATGGAAGAAGAGCCTGAGGTTACTATGTCATTTTCGGTCAGAAGCAGTGTAGGAACTGAGAAGGAAGAGCTTGTTATGAGACTTAATTCCCTAATGGATGTGCTTGGTGGAAATGTCACAACAGAGGGTGCATATCCTGCTTGGGAATACAAGAGAGATTCAAGGCTTAGAGAATTGATGGCGGCAGTTTATAAGGAAATGTATGGAGAAGAGCCGATTATAGAGGCTATCCATGCCGGTGTCGAATGTGGACTTTTTGCAGGAAAGCTTGATGGACTTGACTGTGTATCCTTTGGACCACAGATAGATGACATTCATACACCAAACGAGAGATTGTATGTGGACAGTGTACAGAGAACCTGGAAATATTTGTTAGAAGTATTAAGGCGTTTAAAATAATATATCTACAGGAGGAAAAGATATGACAGCTTGGGAGAGTAATGTAAGAAAAGTTGTTCCGTATGTACCGGGCGAGCAGCCAAAAGAGAAAAATATAATAAAGTTAAATACAAATGAGAATCCATATCCACCTGCACCGGGTGTATTTACAAAGAAGATGGACATGGATAACCTAAGACTTTATCCTGATCCGGCAGCAACAGCACTTGTTGATGCGATTGCTCAGTATCATGGTGTGGATAAGGAACAGGTATTTGTCGGGGTTGGCTCGGATGATGTGCTTGCAATGGCATTTATGACGTTTTTTAATTCTGATAAGCCTATACTGTTCCCTGACATTACATATTCATTTTATGATGTGTGGGCAGATATGTTAAGAATACCATATAATAGAGTGGCAGTAGATGATAATTTCAGAATCAAGGCTTCGGATTATTATGGTGAGAATGGTGGAGTTATATTCCCTAATCCAAATGCACCTACAGGTATTGCAGAGCCACTTTCATTCGTGAGTGATATATTAGAGCATAATCGTGACGTGGTTGTAATAGTAGATGAGGCGTATGTTGACTTTGGCGGTGAGACAGCACTTCCATTGCTTGATGAGTACGATAATCTTCTTGTTGTGAGAACCTTCTCAAAGTCGCGTTCTATGGCAGGACTTAGAATAGGTTATGCGATAGGTAATAAGACATTAATCAAATATATGAACGATGTTAAGTATTCCTACAATTCATATACTATGAATATGCCATCAATAATTCTCGGAGCAGAGAGCATAGCTGATGAAGAATACTTTAGGGAGACTGTTGGCAAGGTAATAGAGACCAGAGAATGGTTTAAGAAAGAGATAGAAAAGATAGGCTTTACATGTCCGCCTTCAAGTGCAAACTTCCTGTTTATTACACATAAAACCATACCTGCAAGGGAGATATTCGAGAAGGCTCGTGCCAATAAAATAATAGTCAGATACTTTGACAAGCCAAGGATAGATAACTATCTGAGAGTTACAATAGGAACCAGAGAAGATATGGAAACATTTTTGAAGTTCCTACAGACATTATAAAAAGCTTTAAAAGTTATAGGGGATGATGTGGTAAGCATCATCCTTTTTTTAGTGATACAAATATATACATCAATGCTCCAAAATGTGGCTTGATTATCATGCTTTATAGCTTTATTATATACATATCATCAATTAGCAGGATATCAATTCCTGTGTTTCAGATTTCCCATTATTTATTATTACAACTATTATAATTGAAAGGAGAGATACATATGCGTTCATGTATTAGTGACTGATATGGATTTTAGAAAATTTGCAAATGAGATAAAAGAGGGGATTCCTGATTATATGCTCAAATATAACGTGAAAAATGTTCGGCTTGACAATGTTATTAAGAACAATGGAGTTGAGCTGCTTGGGCTTGTTATCTGCCTTGAGGACGAGAGCGTTTCACCTAATATTTATCTAAATTATTACTATGAGTTATACAGACAGGGTAAGAGTATAATAGAGATACTTGAGCTGATAAGAGATGAGTACGAGGAATCATATAAGAGTCTGCACAGCGGAATGCTTGGCAATTTTGACAAGGACAATATAAGAGACAGAATATTCTTAAGGCTTGTCAACTGTGCGAAGAATGAGATGATACTTGATGAAATTCCGTATATTCATTTTCATGACCTGATTATTACCTTCAGATATCTTGTCAAACATGATGATGCCGGAATTGCATCAGCCATACTTAGAAACGGAGAGTTAGCAGAGCTTAATATAAGCATGGATGAGTTGTTTGAGATAGCCAAGAAAAATACAGAGAGACTGTTCCCTATGGAGCTTATGCTTATGAGTGCCATGATACCATTTGAGGAGAATGAGGTTCCAAGATTTCCGAGGATGTATGTACTTACTAATAGCAGGAGGATAAATGGTGCGACATATATGGTATATGATGAGGTGTTAGAGAAGTTTGCAGACAGCATAAACGAGAGCTTTTATATTATACCTTCAAGCATACATGAGCTTCTTTTGCTCCCTGCCTCGGATATGCTTAATATTAATAATATGAAGCAGACAGTACAGGATGTAAACGAGTGTGCAGTGTCGGAAATAGACTACTTATCAGACAATGTATACTATTATGACAGAAAAAGTAAAATAATAAATATATGCGTGTAAAATGCGTATAAAATTAACTCTGTAAGTTCAAAATGAACTTGACGAAACATCAAGTCTATGCTATCTTTATAAAGCGTTGTAAACGTATTTTTAGATTTGGAGGATTTATCATGACAAAAGGTACAGTAAAGTGGTTTAATGACCAGAAGGGCTTTGGATTCATTACAGATGAGACTGGTAAGGATGTATTCGTACATTTCACAGGTCTTAATATGGAGGGATTCAAGACACTTAAAGAGAATCAGCAGGTTGAGTTTGAAGTTGTAAATGGCGAGAAGGGACCACAGGCTACAAACGTAACTACTCTCTAATTAATCCGTAGCTTAATCAAGTAACATCGTACCTATTTACTATATATCGCACTTAATGTGTTCTATTATGATTTAGGATTTGTTATATTATTGAGTGAAGTGAAGCTGGAGCTATTATTTATATAATAGCTCCTATTTTATTGACAAAAATAGCCAAATGAAATAAAATTATAAGTATGATAAGGGGTTGAAAATACATTATAGGGAGAGGGGAAATAATTGGGTGATAGTTTTATTTCAAGGAAAGACAGAATAATAGCATCAGCAATCGAAATTATCAGTGATTCAGGTTTGTCAGCACTTACAACTCGCAATCTGGCGTTGAAGGAGAATATGTCAGAGGCATTATTATACAAATATTTCGGTGGTATCAATGAGGTGCTGATAGAGGTCGTAGATTATTACTCCAGATTTGATAACAGTATAAGAAACACTGTAAAGTCTAAAGAAGGAAGCTATATTGATAAGCTGATAGATTACTTAGAGGCGTATGCAACATATTACGATAATTATTATGCTATTTCGACACTTATGTTACAATATGAGGAGCTGCTCCATAATATGGACACGCGTGAGAAGATTGCGTGGTGTATAACTGAGCGTCTTAGCTTCATGGAGGAAATCTTTGCAGGTGCTATAGAGAGCAGGGAGATAACAGATAAATTTACTCCAATTGAGCTTGCTAACAACGTCACAGGAGTGGCGATGGCATATATACTTGGACGAAGAATTACATACCATAAGAAGACATTCAAGCAGGAATATATGGAATACATATTAAAATGGATAGAGATGCTTAAAAAAGTGGATTAGGAGGGTTTATAGATGAAAGTATTGGTAGCAGAGGATGATATTGCGAGCGGAAAGTTCATGCAGAAGCTATTATCTAAGTATGGAGAGGTCGTACTTGCCAGAGATGGTATAGCAGCGGTTGATGAATTTGTCAATGCAGTTAATAACAATGAAAAGTTTGATCTTGTGTGCATGGATATCATGATGCCTAAGATTGACGGATATAAGGCACTTGCATCTATCCGTGACGCAGAGCGTAAGCTTGGACTTGCAAGAGACTCAAGGTGTAAGGTTATTATGATAAGTGCTCTTGATGAGGGATTTGATTCAAGTTATGCCAGTGATGACTATGAGGAATATATCTGTAAGCCAATTGACATAATTAAATTTGACAACCTTATCAAGAAATTAGATTTAATATAGGTGACATAATGGATTTGTTTGAATATATGAGGACAACTAATATGAGTGGGGAGGCACCGCTTGCAAAGCGGCTGCGTCCCACTACTTTGGAGGAGATAGTAGGTCAGGAGCATATTTTAGGGAGCGATAAGTTACTGTATCGTGTAATAAAAGCTGACAAACTCTCCTCTATTATTTTATATGGACCTCCGGGAACAGGTAAGACAACTCTTGCAATGGTAATTGCCAACACGACAAGTGCAGAATTTTGTGAGCTGAATGCAACTACCTCTGGTAAGAAGGATATCGAGCAGGTTGTAAAGACAGCTAAGGATAACCTTGGAATGTATGGCAAAAAGACTATATTGTTTGTTGACGAGATTCACAGGTTTAATAAGGCTCAGCAGGACTATCTGCTCCCATATGTTGAGGATGGTACGGTTATACTTATAGGAGCTACCACGGAGAATCCTTATTTTGAGGTAAATGGAGCTCTTATATCAAGGTCAACAATATTCCAGTTAAAGCCGCTTACCAAAGATAATATAAAGGTTTTGATAAGAAGGGCTGTGAGTGACAACGAAAAGGGAATGGGAGCTTATGACGTAGAGATAACAGATGAGGCAGTTGATTTTCTTGCAGATGTATCAGAAGGAGATGCAAGACACGCGCTTAACGCCGTTGAGCTTGGAGTGTTATCTACAGAGCGTGATGAGAATTCCGGAAAGATAATTATAGATTTAGCTGTTGCAGAGGAGTGCATACAGAGAAGGTCTATAAGATATGATAAGGATGGGGATAATCATTATGACATAATCTCAGCCTTCATCAAGAGCATGAGAGGCTCAGATCCTGACGCAGCAGTATATTATCTTGCCAAGATGCTATACGCAGGTGAGAGTGTTACATTTATTGCAAGGCGTATTATGATATGTGCATGCGAAGATGTAGGAAATGCGGATCCACAGGCAATCGTGGTTGCATCATCATGTGCACAGGCGGTAGAGAGAGTTGGAATGCCTGAGGCACAGATTATATTGGCGCATGCCGCTATCTATGTTGCGTGTGCACCTAAGAGCAATTCTGTTGTTAATGCGATATTTGCGGCAACAGATGCAGTGAAACAGGTTGGTAATTGTCAGGTACCTGTTCATCTCAGGGATGCACATTATTCGGGAGCTGCAAAGCTTGGCAATGTCGGATATAAATATGCACACGATTATCCTAATCATTATGTGGAACAGCAATATCTGCCTGACCAGCTTGTGGGAGAACATTTTTATGAACCTGGTGATAACGGATATGAGATAGAAATAAAGAAATGGTTTAAGAAAATTAAAGAAGATAAATAGTTGTATGATACAAGCATGATACAATAATTTGGTATATTCCAGACATAAGATATGAAACTCTGTAATAATATAAGAAATGGAGAAATGGTATGAAAAAAAAGAAGATTATAGCAATCATTATAGTAGTTTTAATAGTGCTTGCAGGTGCCGGCACAGCGATAGTATTACTATCGGGCAAGAGCAAGAAACAAAGTGATGAGATGGTATATGTGGAGTCGGTTGCCAATATAACAGGATCAGGCATAACTACTGACAACCGTTATATGGGTGTGGTTGAATCTCAGGAGACAAAGAATGTAGATAAAGCAGCAGATAAGACTGTAAAGGAAATCTTTGTAGAGGTTGGAGATGAGGTTAAGGAGGGTGACCAGCTCTTTGAGTATGACTCAGAGGAGATGACTCTTAAGCTTAAACAGCTTGAGCTTGAGCTTACAAGCATTAACACAAGTATATCAACAGCTAATCAGCAGATTGCTTCACTTGCGGCAGAGAGAGATCAGGTTGAAGCAGATTATAAGATGGAGTATACAGCTCAGATTCAGAGCCTTCAGGCACAGGTCAATCAGTACAATTATGACGCAAGTGCAAAGCAGCTTGAGATTGACAGGCAGAAGTCCGCTATAGAGAATTCAGTAGTATTTTCACCGATGGATGGTATTGTCAAGGAGATTAATAAGGATTCAAATGGCTCAGATAGCAGTGTTGATTATGGTAGCTCAGACAGCAGCCAGAAGTCATTTATGTCAATCATGGCACTCGGAGATTATCGTATCAAGGGCACAGCGAGCGAGCTTAACGTGAGAAGTATGTCAGAGGGACAGGCAGTAATAATACGTTCACGTATGGATGAGAGCGTTACATGGACAGGAACTATATCATCAGTTGACTTAGAGCATCCTGACAATAACAACAATAACAATTATTATTTTGATTCTTCAGGAACAAGTACTACCAATTATCCGTTTTATATTACTCTTGACAATATAGATGGCTTGATTTTAGGCCAGCATGTATACATTGAGATGGACTATGGACAGGGTGAAGCCAAGGATGGAATATGGCTTTATGACTCATATATAATTCAGGAAGATGGAAATGCATATGTATGGGCTGAGGATAAGAACGGAAGAATTGAGAAGCGCAAGGTAAAACTTGGCGATTACGATGAGGATATGATGCAGTATGAGATTGTATCAGGTCTTACTACCGAGGATTATATTGCATGGCCTGAGGACAGAATACAGGAGGGTATGAAGGCTACGCATAATTATGAGGATGTATTGCAGTATGAGAATAATGATGATGCCAGTATGGATGATGGATATGTAGTTACTGAGCAGATTAATATTGATAGTGATGACTTTAATTCTGATGATGTGAATTATGATGACATGAACGAAGATATCAATTATGATGATTCAGAAAATTTAGATAATGCAGACAGTGTAGATTCCTACGACTCAGGTATTGATGATTTAATGCCCGAAGGGGAAGAAAGACCTGTAGATATAGGAACAGACTCCGGAGAGGAGGCTGCCGAATGATATTAGAATTAAAGAATGTATATAAGACATACATTCAGGGTAATATGGAGGTTCCGGTACTAAAGGACATAAACCTTTCGGTTGAGGAGGGTGAGTATGTTGCCATAATGGGACCTTCAGGCTCGGGCAAATCAACCCTGATGAATATTATTGGATGTCTTGATAAGGCTACATCAGGAGAGTATTACTTAGATGGGGAGAACATCGTAGATTACAACGACAAGGAATTATCCCATGTCAGAAATAAGAGTATAGGCTTTGTATTTCAGACGTTTAACCTGATGCCTAGGCAGTCAGCACTTGACAATGTCGCACTTCCTCTTCAGTATGCGAAGGTTCCTAAGCGCCAGCGCAAGGAGATGTGCTTAAATGCTCTTGGACGAGTAGGACTTGAGGATAGAGTAAATTTTAAGCCTACACAGTTATCCGGTGGACAAAAGCAGCGAGTTGCCATTGCAAGAGCTATGGTAAACCAGCCAAAGATATTGCTTGCAGATGAGCCTACAGGTGCTCTTGATTCTAAGTCAGGACTTCAGGTTATGCAGCTTTTTGACCAGCTCCACAAGGAAGGCGTTACCATTATAATGATTACCCACTCAGATGAGATAGCCCAGTATGCAGACCGTGTTATCAAGATAGTTGATGGTGAGCTGCTTGACGGAATGTATGATGGCAGACGTGAATTGCAGGAGATGTCTCCTGAGGAGGCAGAGAATGCTTTCTATGGAGAGAATCAGGAGGTGCAAAATGAGTAAGATAAAGAAAATCATTTTAACACTATCCATAGTTATTGTTGTGTTTGGAATAGCAACAGGATTGGTATTTTACCTTAAGGGCAGAAATAGAAGCAAGAAAACAGCAAATGTATATCCTGTAGAGTCAGTAGGTTACACAGGAGACTTTATGGGCTCAAGCAGTCTTAGCGGAAATGTCGCCATTGACAAGGAGCAAAAGATATACTTGCAGGCTACTGACCAGATATCAGAGGTAAAGGTAAAAGAGGGGGATGTAGTTAAGGCAGGAGATGTAATTCTTGTATATGATACTACATCACAGCAATTAAAGCTTGAGAGCGTGCGTGCAGATGTTGAGGTTGCCCGTGCATCGGTTCAGGCGGCTGAGAGAGATTTAAAGATTCTCCAGAATACAACACCTGTCGAGCCGACAACTGAGGAACCGCCTACAGAGGAGCCATCGACAGAAATTCCTACAACTGAAACTCCAACAACAGAAGCCCCGACAACAGAGGCTCCTACAACTGAAACTCCAACAACAGGGGAAACTACAGAAGCCACAACAACTGAGAATCCGGCTGGGGGAGATGCGCCAGCTCAGCCACAGGCATCAATATCTCCAAGAGAGGTTGCGCTTCTCGGTGCACCTGAGGATGATATGCAGCCTGACGATGCACAGACATATACAAAGGAAGAGCTTGATAAGGCGATACAGGATAAGCAGAATGAGATTAAGAAACTTAATGTGGATTATCAGTTAAAGCAGGTTGAGCTTGAGATAATGGAATATCAGGCAGCTACAGGAGAGGTAAGAAGCAATTTTGATGGAGTTGTTAAGACTGTTGCAGATCAGGAACAGTCTATACTTAACAATGAGCCATTTATAGTTATAAGTGGAACAGATGGATATACTGTAAGAGGTTATATCGGTGAGCTTTCACTAAGCACAGTACATGTAGGTGATATGGTAAGCATGTACAGCTACGATAATGGTATGTCGTATACAGGTACCATATCAGAGATATCCAGTATGCCTACATCAGATTACTATTCATATGATGGAACTGAGGAGACTTACTATCCTATGACAATAGCAGTTATGGATGGAGATGATTTATCTCAGGGAATGTATATGGAGATTACGGTAGCTGAAAGCAGTGATTCTTCTGATTCGTTATATATACCTATATCACTTGTTGATAAGGATAATGGTGCTTACTATGTTATGAAGGAAGTTGATGGTAAGCTTAAGAAGGTATATGTACAGACTGGCAAGATTGTCTGGGGTGATACTATACAGATAATATCCGGAGTTACCTTAGATGATTATCTTGCAATGCCTTATTCAAAGGATGCCGAAGAGGGTGTTAAGACAGTTCACAAGACATCTGATGATTTGTATGGTTATTAAAATGAAAGGAATGAGACTATGGTAGAAAATATTAGATTATCCTTCCAGGGAATTTGGGCACATAAGATGCGTTCCTTTCTGACTATGCTTGGTATTATAATTGGTATAGCGGCTATAATAGCTATAGTATCAACCATAAAGGGAACGAGTGAACAGATAAAGGAAAACCTTGTTGGTTCAGGAGATAATATAGTTAAGGTACAGCTTACAGCAGGAGAGGACTGGCCGTATTCATCAGGAGATGGAAACACAGCTCCAGAGGGTGTACCTATGATAACAGATGATATAAAGCGGGAAATCTTAGATGTTGATGAGGTAAGTGCTGTATCAGCATACAGATATGGCTCTATGTATCAGGGAATCAATTATGGAGCTAATAAGCTTGACAACACAACACTAATTGGAGTAGATAAGGATTATTTCTCTGTTATGAGTTATATAGTAACTAAGGGAAGATTATTCACAGACAGCGACAGAACAGATTTTAAGAAATTTGTTGTTCTTGATGCAACTTCTGCAAGTATGCTTTTTGAGGGAGATGAGCCTGTAGGTAAAACTCTTGAGATAAAGGGAGATGCGTATGTTGTAATAGGTGTTGTTGATCAGGTTAATGACTTTAAGCCTAATGCTGAAACTATAAATGAATGGCAGACATATTATGGCTCAAATGCTTCTGGAAAGATATTCGTTACAGATGCAGTATGGCCTATGATTTACAGCTTTGATGAGCCTTATCACGTTGTTGTAAAGGCTAAGAGCACAGAGGATATGACTCGTGCCGGTAAGAAGGCTGAGGATATTCTTAACTCACACATCGTGGTAAGTGATACATCAGATGAGAGCTCATCACAGAACTATAAGTATAAGAGTGATGATTTGTTACAGACAGCTAAATCCTTACAAAAGGTTAGTGCATCTACAAGCCAGCAGCTTATATGGATTGCAAGTATTTCACTTCTTGTAGGTGGTATAGGTGTTATGAATATCATGCTTGTTTCTGTAACAGAGAGAACAAGAGAGATAGGTCTTAAGAAGGCACTTGGTGCAAGGAAAAAGGTTATACTTGGTCAGTTTTTGACTGAGGCAGCAGTTTTGACAAGTCTTGGTGGACTTATTGGTGTAGGTGCAGGTATTGGACTTGCATATCTTATCTCTAATATTGCAGAGGTACCTGTTGCAATAAGCGGAGCTGCTATAGCATTATCAGTTGTATTCTCTATGGTAATAGGAATAGTTTTCGGTCTTATACCATCAGTTAAGGCTGCAAATCTTAACCCTATAGATGCATTGAGATATGAGTAAGCATTAACATATTATAAGAAAATGAGCGTTAAATATGAAGGAAGAACAGTATATATCAACTTTATCTAAGAAAAAGGGCTATAGAATAGGGGCTTGGATATGCCTGGTTATAATAGCTGTGCTTGTAATTGCCACATTTGTGACAGGAATAATGGGAAGCAAATACTTCATGGGCTGCCTGTTTATGTGCATAATAGTTCCTATACTTATGTATGTGATACTCTGGTTTGGAAAAGTATTATTTTCAATGCACAGTGATGACAAGACAGGTGATTCTGGTGAGAATGATGATTTAGAATAAAGTGATTGAAAAAAGAATTATATTTTGCTATACTCTATTTCAGTGTTAATTCTTACAGAATGAACGATAAGATAAGATTGATAGGAGATTTATAAGATGAGTTTATTAAAGGATTGGCGTGACCATGCATATGGTCTTGATGACAGAACACCAGAGGGTAAGGAATTTTGGCTTAACTATTTCCAGAAGGAAAAGGGTATATATGAGCAGATATTAGCTTGTCCAAAGGAATATGTACATGGTACAGTAAAAGAGCTTGCTGAGCAGTTTGATGTTTCTATTGAGCTTATGGTAGGGTTCCTTGATGGAATAGATGAGAGCTTGCTTAAGCCTAACAATATCGATGAGATGACAGAGGACACAGAGGTATCTCTTGCATTTGATCCTGAGAAGTTATATATGAATATGGTTGGATGTAATGCAGAGTGGCTCTATACATTACCTCAGTGGGATGAGCTTATTACTCCTGAGAGAAGAAAAGAGTTATATAAGATAGAGAAGTCATCTAAGACTATTGTTAAGCCACCTAAGGTAGGACGTAATGATCCATGTCCATGTGGAAGTGGAAAGAAGTATAAGAAGTGCTGTGGAGCGAATTAGTATGCATCGTGATGCCTATTATCTGAATGAAAAATATAGTGAACAACAACGTAAGGCTATAAGTCATGTCGATGGAAGCATGCTTGTTGTTGCTGGTCCGGGTAGTGGCAAAACTACAGTAATTACAGAGAGAATAAAGTATTTAATAGAATCTGCGGGAGTTACTCCCGCAGATATTCTTGTTATTACGTTTACCAGAGCGGCAGCTTTGGAGATGGAAAACAGATTTCGTGAATTAACACGCGGTCATGAGGATTATCATGTCAGGTTCGGAACCTTTCATTCCATATTCTTTTGGATAATAAAGACTGCGTATAATCTTGACAGTTCAAGTGTGATAACAGACGATGAAAAGAGAACTATATTAGAGAAGATAATGCGTAGTATGTCATTGCAGTATGACAATATGGATGATGTTGTTGCCAGTGTGCTGTCGCAGATTAGCTATGTAAAATGTGACATGATAGACATAAACAATTATTACAGCAAGGATATGCCGGAGGAGACCTTCCGTGCACTCTATAACAGATTGTCAGATGAGCTAAGACGCACAAACCGCATTGATTTTGACGACATGATGGTTATGTGTTATGAGCTTCTTACTGAGAGGGCTGATATACTAACGCAGTGCAGGAAGATATTTCGCTATGTTATGGTTGACGAATTTCAGGATAGTAACAAGATACAATATGAGATAATGAAGCTTCTGGTTCATCCGCTTGATAATGTGTTTGTAGTTGGCGATGATGACCAGTCTGTATATGGCTTCAGAGGTGCAAGACCGGAGATAATGAGGCAGTTTACAGAGGATTTTTCGGGCTGTGAGACAGTAACTCTCGGTGATAACTATAGATGTGACAGGAGAATTATGGCATTGGCAACCGCTGTGATAGAGAAGAATAAACAGCGATTTTCTAAGAAACTTTTGGCTAAGAGCAATGATGATGGCGTGGTAAAAATCCTTGAGCCAAAGGATGGTGCAGAGGAAAATCAGATTATTGTTGATGCAATAAGGGAGAATTATGCCAATGGTATTCCATTTTCCAAGCAGGCAGTGCTATACAGGACGAATATACAGCCAAGGCGTCTGGTATATAAGCTTGACAGCTATAACATACCATATTCCATAAGTGATTCAATGCCTAATATATTTGAGCATTTTGTTGTGAAAAATATGCTTGATTATATGTACGCTGCTGTTGGAGATATGTCTAGAGCGAGATTTTTAAGGATAATGAATAAGCCGGGAAGATACATTAACAGAGATATGCTTATGGAGGATCCTGTTGATTATGATGCCCTCAGATGGAGACTTAGAAATAAGGACTATATCGTTGATAAGTTAGATAAGCTTATAGCGGATTTAAAGGTTATCAAGAAATTAAGACCATATCCGGCTCTTAATTTTATCCGAAAGTTTGTTGGATATGATGATTATCTTAAGGAATATGCTGAGTACCGACAGATGGACGTGGGAGAGCTGTATGATGTATTGGATGAATTTGCATCCATGATTATCGATATGAAAAGCTATGGAGAGTTGTTTGAGTTTGTGGCAGATTATACTGAGGTGCTAAAGAAACAGAGAGAGCAGAGCAAGGTAAATGACGGAGTATGGCTTATGACTATGCACAGCTCAAAGGGGCTTGAGTTTGACTGCGTCTATATAATTGATGCTGTAGAGGATATAACTCCGTACAAAAAGGCAAAGTCGGCATCTGAGCTTGAGGAGGAAAGACGTATGTTTTATGTTGCCATGACAAGGGCTAAGCATAAGCTTACTATTATTTCACCTAAGCTTGTGGCAGGCAAGGCGAAGGATAAGAGCAGATATGTTCAGGATATACAGACATATCTTTCATTACATAATAAAAAAGGTATATAGGTCAGGAGATTGACAGATGTTATTTTCAAGTATTACATTTCTATTTGCATTTTTGCCGGCAATATTGCTGGTATATTATATAAGTCCACGCAAGCTTAAGAATACAGTGCTTATGATATTTTCACTGTTTTTTTACGCGTGGGGTGAGCCGATATATGTATTCATAATGATATTTTCCATAATCATAGGGTATGTGCTTGGATTAGTTACTGACAGATACATGAAGGCAGGTAAGGAAAAGCATGCGAGGGCTGCCATGATATGTGCAGTTTCAATTAATCTCCTTATACTTATATACTTCAAATATATAGGATTTTTTGTTGAGAATATTATGCACATAATCGGTCTTAAGCTTCCTGAGATAATTATTAAGCTTCCGTTTGGAATAGATTTTAGTGTGCTTAGTCCTGCACTTCCTCTTGGAATATCATTTTATACATTCCAGATACTTTCATATTCTGTTGATGTATATAGGGGAACAGTCAAGCCTCAGAGAAATATAATAAGTCTTGCGGCGTATGTAACTCTGTTCCCACAGCTTATCGCAGGACCTATTGTCAGGTATGAGACAGTGTGTGATGAGCTTGATAACAGAAGAGAGTCAATTGATGATTTTGGCGAGGGCGTGAAGAGATTTATCGTTGGTCTCGGCAAAAAGGTAATGATAGCGAATGTTGCAGGCGAGCTGTATAGCACGTTATCTGTCCTGTCAGCAGATGATAATACTGTGCTTCTTTCGTGGATTTGCTCAATAGCATATACTCTTCAGATATATTTTGATTTTTCGGGATATTCAGATATGGCTGTCGGACTAGGAAGAATGTTCGGCTTCCACTTCCTTGAGAACTTTAACTACCCGTATATATCAAAGAGTATAACAGAGTTCTGGAGAAGGTGGCATATATCATTATCCACATGGTTCAGGGACTATGTATATATTCCACTTGGCGGAAACAGGAATGGCAAATGGAAAACAATACGAAATATATTTGTTGTATGGCTTTTGACGGGCTTCTGGCATGGGGCGGAGTGGACCTTCATCATATGGGGACTGTACTATTTTGTGCTTCTTATGATAGAGAAAAATGGTCTGTTAAAGAAGCTTGAAAAAGCACCTAAGCTTATACAGCACATATACGCACTGTTCTTTATCAATATAGGCTGGGTTATATTCTCTTATGACAATATGAGTAGCCTTAAGCATGCATTTGCAAATATGTTTGGCATGGGAGGACTTCCATTTATCAACCAGAGAACCTTGTTTTATCTTGTGACATATGGATTGTTTCTTATTATAGCCTGTGTTGGAACAACACCACTTCCTAAGAAGATAGGAGAGGCAGTAATAAGAGAGAATGGAAAAACCAAAGCCGCGTTTGGAACTGTGGCACAGCTATTATTTTTATTTGCAGTATTGCTGATATCTACTGCATTTTTGGCAAGTGATGCATTTAATCCGTTTTTGTACTTTAGATTTTAGGAGGGATTGGAATGAGAAATAAATTAATAACAGCTTTATTTATAGTATATATTCTAATCTTTGCTGTAGGCTCACTTGTGGCTCGTGACCATGTATTTTCGGATATGGAGAACAGAAATCTTACTCAGTTTCCAACAGTAAATGCAAAGGCTGTGCTTAACGGAACATTTTCTGAGCAATTTGAGAAATATATGAGCGACCAGATTATCGGAAAGGATTTCTTGGTAAAGCTTAAGGTGACAGAGAATCTTGCCTTAGGTGAGAAATATATAAATGGGGTTTATTTTGGAAAGGCTGATATGCTTATACAGGAGTATAGCAATCCGTACAATCAGTTGTCTAAAAATCTTGGCTATGTAAATGAATTTGTAGATGCGAATCCAGACCTTGATTACTCGTGGCTTATAGTTCCTAATGCGTGCTATATATATAGTGACAGGATGCCGCTTTATGCGGAGTGCTACAATCAGGGTGAGGTGCTTGGGTATATACTTGCAAATGCCAGTCAGGGTATTAAGATAGTTGACTGCTCCAAGGCTTTGATGGAGCATAAGTCAGAATACTTATATTATAAGACAGACCATCATTGGACAATGCATGGAGCTTATATTGGTTATTCTGTTTTATGTGATGCGCTTAAGGTTACACCTACACCGGAGGAGGACTATGATATTGAGCTTGGAAGTGACAGCTTCTACGGAACGCAATATTCAAATGCACCAACGTTTACGCAGACACCAGATGATATCTTACTATATAATAATCCTAATGGCAGTTATACAGTTGATTACTATGACAAGGATATAACAATGGACAGCCTATATAATATGGATAATCTTGAAATTAAGGATAAGTACACGACTTATCTTGATGGTAATCACCCATTTATCAAGATAACGAGTAATTCCTCTAATAAGGAGAAGCTGCTTGTGATTAAGGATTCGTATGCACATTCACTTCTTCCGTTGCTGGCAGATAATTATAGTGAAATCTATGTGGTGGACTTAAGATATTATCATCAGAGCGTCAGTGAGCTTGCGAAGTCTCTTGATATATCCAAGGTTCTCTTCATAAACAACCTTGAATTCTTAAGCACAGACGATAACTTCCTCTGGCTCAATTAAGGCAGAAGAATTTAATGGGATGATTCTATGTTTGAATAGTTCTATATCTGCCTCCTGCACCTGATATGCTATTAGGATGCCCGCACGTTTCCGGCACATTATATGGGGTGGGGCTATAGTATGGTTTACAAACCGTTTGTCAACGTCGGCACTTAGTGAATATTTAGGTAACACAGATAAGGGTGGGGACAACAATATAGATGGTATAAAAACCGCGCTCTCGCTCGGTTAATCACGCAGCAGTACTAAGCTCGCATATTGCTCGCTAAGTGCTGGCGTGATTAAACGGGTTTTTAACCATCTATATTGTTGTCCCCACCCTTATCTGTGTTACCTAAATATGAAGTTAGTGTCCGTTACGTTGGCAACCGAGCGAAAGTGCGTTTGTAACACCATACTTATAGCCCTTAACCCCATGTAATGTGCCGGAAACGTGCGGGCATCCTAATACCATATCAAGTGCAGGAGGCAGATATAGAACTATTCCTCAGAGGAATCAAGTTCATTAAATTCTTCTTCATCAAGGAGCTCATCGAAGGCATCGGCTACTGCTTCGTATTCCTCGTCTGTTTCAATTTGAGCAAGCTCGATATCATCATTCTCAAGCTCCTTAAAGCGATAGAGGAAAACTTCTCCTTCCTCATAGCCATCTATAACCTTGTCTGGGAGGAGTGCGATATAATCCTGACTTCCTACAGGGAAGATAGCTATTACATCACATTCAAGCTCTGTACCATCATCTAAGGTCATAGAAACCTTAGGCTCGTCATTCTCATCAATATTCTCATTTAATCCCATTGTAAAGTCCTCATTCTTTCTAATATATTGTGTACAATAACTGATATGAAGTAAAATGTGTGTTATAGCTTGAAAAAATCAGTATATTGTTTATAATATCATAAGGGAATTAATGCGAATGGTCAATATTTCTTTCACAAAAAAGGGAAAAAGAGGATAGTTAAATGAAAACTTTAATGAAGTATTTTAAGAACTACAAGGTAAAGGCAATTCTTGCACCTTTATTTAAGATGCTTGAGGCAAGCTTTGAGCTTTTAGTTCCACTCGTAATGGCGGCTATTATTGATAATGGTATCAAAAATAATGATAAACCATATATCTATAAGATGGCACTTCTTATGATTGCACTTGGTGTAATTGGTCTTGTGTGTTCTATCACGGCACAGTATTTTTCAGCAAAGACAGCAATGGGCTTTGGTAAAGAGCTTAGATATGATTTGTTCAGACATATTGAGACCTTGTCTTATACAGAGATAGACAATATAGGTAGCTCAACACTTATCACAAGAATGACAAGTGACGTAAATCAGGTTCAGACAGGTGTAAATATGTTCCTGAGACTGTTTATGCGTTCACCATTTATTGTGTTTGGTGCTACGATAATGGCATTTACGGTTGATGTTAAGTCAGCAAAGGTATTCCTTATTACACTTCCTATATTGATAGTAATCGTATTTGGAATAATGCTTGTTTCAATACCTTTATATAAGAAGGTTCAGGGTAAGCTTGACACAGTTCTTCTTAAGACAAGAGAGAATCTGTCAGGTGTAAGAGTAATAAGAGCATTTAATCAGGAGAAGCAGGAGAAGGAAGAATTCTACGGAGTTACAGACGAGCTCACTAAGGGACAGTTATTTGTAGGTAAGATATCATCATTCCTTAATCCTTTGACATATGCAGTTATAAACCTTTCAATAGCAGCACTTATATGGAAGGGTGCAGGACAGGTTGACCTTGGCGTTTTGAAGCAGGGAGAGGTATACGCACTTGTAAACTATATGTCACAGATATTGATTGAGCTTATAAAGCTTGCTAATTTAATTATCACAGAGACTAAGGCTGTTGCGTGTGCCAACCGTATAAGCAGTGTATTTGAGACAAACAGCACACAGGCATATAAGACAGAAAAGGTATCTGCTAATTCAAATACTCCTAAGGTAGAGTTTGTAAATGCGGGACTGACATACAGCAGGGCAAAGGAATCATCTATAGAGGGTGTAAATCTTACTGTAGAAGCAGGTGATACTATAGGTATCATAGGAGGTACAGGCTCAGGTAAGTCAACCTTTGTTAATCTTATACCGAGATTTTACGATTGCACAGAGGGTAAGATTTTAATAGATGGTGTAGATGTAAAGGATTATCCTAAGGAACAGCTTATCGATAAGATAGGTGTTGTACCACAGAAGGCGGTGTTGTTTACTGGAAGTATTGAGGACAACATCAAATGGGGTAAGGCAGATGCGACTGAGGAGGAGATAAATCAGGCTCTTGACATTGCACAGGCTAAGGACTTCGTTTCAGAAAAAGAGGGCGGAATCAAGTTTATGCTTAATCAGGGAGCTAAGAATCTTTCTGGTGGACAAAAGCAGCGTCTTACTATAGCGAGAGCACTTGTGAAAAAGCCTGAGATTCTTATATTGGATGACAGCTCCTCAGCACTTGATTATGCAACAGATGCTAACCTTAGAAAGGCAATAAAGGAAAAGACAGATAATACGACAGTATTTATTGTATCGCAGAGGTCATCCTCTATAATGTATGCTGACAAGATAGTTGTCTTAGATGACGGTAAGGTAGTCGGCATTGGAACACATGATGAGCTTCTTAAGAATTGTGAGGTATATCGCGAGATTTGCTCATCACAGAATAAAGAGGAGGTGGGCAGCAATGAAAAATAATTCAGGTATCTTGAAGAGAGTTTTAAAATATATCAAAAAATACAACTTCCTTGTTGCTTTATCATTTATCTGTGCTGCCGTATCTGTTGCGTCAACACTTTATGCACCTATCCTTACAGGTAATGCAATCGATTTGATTATAGAGCCGGGAAAGGTAGATTTTGATGGCATAAAGAATATAATATTTAAGTTTATAATAGTTGTAGCGATAACTGTTGTTTCACAGTGGCTTATGAATATTATAAATAACCACATAACATATTCAGTTGTAAAGGATATAAGAATAGAGGCATTTAACCATTTGTCAGATCTTCCTCTTGCTTATATTGATTCACATCAGCATGGCGATATTGTCAGTAGAATTGTTGCTGATATAGACCAGTTTGCAGATGGCTTATTGATGGGATTTACGCAGCTTTTCTCTGGCGTTGTTACAATACTTGGCACACTCGGATTTATGCTTTACATCAATGTGCCTATAGCAGTTGTTGTAGTTGTATTGACACCTGTTTCACTGTTTGTAGCTTCATTTATTGCTAAGAGAACATACAAGCTTTTCAGAAGCCAGTCTGAGACAAGAGGCTCGCTCACATCACTTGTAGATGAGATGGTAGGACAGCAGAAGATAGTACAGGCATTTGGATATGAGGATGATGCACTTGAGCGTTTTGAGGTTATAAATGATAAGCTTGAAAAGGACAGCATGAATGCAACCTTTTATTCATCAATAACTAACCCTGCAACACGTTTTGTAAACAGCCTTGTGTATACAGCGGTAGGTATTATAGGAGCTTTGTCAGCGATATCAGGAAGAATATCAATAGGACAGCTTACCTGCTTCCTAAGCTACGCAAACCAATACACAAAGCCATTTAACGAGATATCCAATGTAATAACAGAGCTCCAGAATGCTATTGCCTGTGCGGGAAGAGTGTTTGAGCTTATAGATGAGACTCCACAGGTTAAAGAGCCGGATGATGCAGTTACATTAAGTGACGCAAAGGGAGATATAGATATTAAGGATGTGTCGTTCTCATATGTTCCTGATAAAAAGCTTATAACAGACCTTAATCTCTCTGTTAAGTCAGGCATGAGAGTTGCGATTGTAGGTCCTACAGGCTGTGGTAAGAGTACACTTATCAACCTTCTTATGCGCTTTTATGATGTTGATAATGGAAGCATAAGTGTTGATGGAACAGATATAAGAAAGCTCACAAGAGACAGTTTAAGAAGTAACTATGGTATGGTATTGCAGGAGACATGGCTTAAGTCCGGAACTATAAAGGAGAATATAGCATATGGTATGCCTAATGCTACCGACGAGGAGATAATAGAGGCAGCTAAAAAGGCTCATTCACACAGCTTTATAAAGCGTCTGCCACAGGGCTATGACACTTATATATCTGAGGATGGAGGTAACCTGTCACAGGGACAGAAGCAGCTTTTGTGTATCACAAGAGTTATGTTGCTTCTTCCACCTATGCTTATTCTTGACGAGGCAACATCATCTATAGATACAAGAACAGAAGTGCGTATCCAGAAGGCATTTAATAAGATGATGCAGGGAAGAACAAGCTTTATTGTTGCACACAGACTGTCAACTATAAGAGAGGCTGACATAATACTTGTTATGAAGGATGGTAATATTATAGAGAAGGGCTCGCATGATGAGCTTATGGCTATGAACGGATTTTACACCAACCTCTATAATTCACAGTTTGCACATTAGTTTTTGTTGACAAAATATTGGCAATCACATATTTTATAACTTAGGAAATGACTTTGATTACAGTAGAAGCAAGGAGAAAAAGAATGAAGATATTTAACACACTTACAAGACATAAAGATGAATTTGTTCCTATAAATGAGGGCAAGGTTGGAATCTATGTGTGTGGACCTACAGTATATGATTACATTCATATAGGTAATGCACGTCCTATGATTGTATTTGACACATTAAGAAGATATCTTGAGTATAAGGGATATGACGTAAATTATGTATCTAACTTTACCGATGTTGATGACAAGATAATTAAGCGTGCAAATGAGGAAGGTGTTGATTCTAAGGTTATATCTGAGCGTTATATCGCAGAATGTAAGAAGGATATGGCAGCCTTGAATGTAAGAGAGGCAACAACACATCCTAAGGCAACAGAGGAAATCCCTGATATGATAGAGATGGTTAAGACTCTTATTGAGAAGGGACACGCATATGAGGTAAATGGAACAGTATATTTC
>CAVELH010000017.1:0-16348 GCA_963616385.1 bacterium
CCTGATTATGTACTTCAAATAGCCAGAATAGCTGCATTTTTTGGAACAATTTTTGCAATTATCATTTACCTTAAAATCAGAAAAAGAAATAGAATTATAAGAGAAAAACGTGCCAATGAAGCAATAGACTACGCAAAGCAATCGGCTGATTATTCATTATATTATTCGGACGATACAGAACAAGATACAAATAGTGATGTGGATTCAGATATACTTGATGAATATCGGAAAGAGTACAGAGAGGACTATGATTTAAAGGATGAGCATGACTATGAGAGATATATGTCCAAGCATACAGGTAGTCAGGTATTTGATAAGAAGGTCATATTAAAATGGATTTGCCGGTTCTTTGAGGTTGTCATTATTTTGGGGTTAATAGTTGCATACCCGTATCTTGGGGCATTTGTGGTGATGGCATTGATATATGTATCGGAGGAAAAAAAGAGAAAAAAGCCCAAAGAGGATAGTGCAGTGTATGCCAGATTATTCGATGAAAATATTCATGAAATTATAGGTAAGGATTGCAGCTATGTGCAGGATTTAAGTATTGATAAGGACGAAATATATAAGCTTAATTGCTTTGAGGATACCCAGAATATAGTTGAGAGCAGCGGTTTATTGGAGGGAACGTATAAAGGGGTACATTTTCAATGTTCTAATGAGGAGATTATATATGAGTATGAGGAGACGGATTCGGATGGTGATAAATGTACTAAGAGACGTGAGCTGTTTAAAGGAATAATGGTTTGTGTTCCGTATAAGAAATATTCTCCGTATTCAGTTGGATTACACTCTAACTCATGGAAGTCTATTGTCAATTCTGCATATGCATATGGTAAGTCTGATAGCGGTACACTTGAGACAGAGAGTGTTGCATTTAATATGTTGTATTCTGTACATTCAGATAATGATGAGAATATGTTTTATATTCTCACTCCTGATATTATGGAAAAGCTTGCAGGCATGTATAAGTGGTCACATAACGAAAATAGTGGATATAATGGTTTGTGTGCATGCTTTAAAAATGGAAATCTATACCTTGGGCTTAGAACAGGATATAGATATTTTACATATAAAAGAGCTATCCCTACTGAGGATGAATTGAGAAAAGTAAACCGCGAAATGCAAATGCAGCTTAAAACTATGGCAAAATTATTGGATTATGCATATCGTCTATAAATTGTTGACAAAATAAATTAAATGACTATAATCATTGGTAGCACCAATATTGGTGCTACCAATTTTGTGATATTCAGGGAGAAAGTTATGAAGTATTTACGACAATTTTTATTAATTTTATTTATATCCTTTCTAGGGGAAGTGCTTAAATACCTGCTTCCGTTTCCTATACCGGCGAGCATTTATGGAATGGTTTTATTGTTTATAGGACTTCTGTCAGGAATTATCAAGATAGAGGCAGTAAGAGATGTTGGAAAATTCCTGATTGAGATTATGCCGGTTATGTTTATTCCTGCCGGAGTTGGACTGATGGCTTCGTGGGGAACATTGAAGCCTGTACTTTTGCCGGTAAGTGTTATAACACTTGTTGTACTTATTTTAGTATTTGGAGCTACGGGAAGAACCTCACAGCTTATTATAAGAATGTCTAAAAAGAAGGAAGAGAGGAAAGCTGAAAATGAGTGAAATGTTTAAAACATCCATGTTTGCGGGTGTAACCATAAGCCTTATATCTTATTTGGCAGGCAGTATGCTTAAGAAGAAATTTAAGCTTGGCATATTCAACCCACTTCTTATATCAATAATACTTACAATACTTGTCCTTGTGGTGGCGGATATAGATTATGATACTTATAATGCAGGAGCAACTTATCTTAGTTGGTTTTTGACACCTGCCACGGTGTGTCTTGCAATACCTTTATACGAGCAGTGGCAGTTGCTAAAGAAGAATTTCAAGGCTGTAATAATAGGAATATTGGCCGGAGTAATCACAAGTCTTACTTCAGTTTTGATATTATCTAAGCTTATGGGACTTACACATGAGGAATATGTAACTCTGCTTCCTAAGTCAATCACTACGGCAATCGGTATGGGAGTATCTGAGGAGCTTGGCGGCTATGTGACAATCACGGTTGCTGTTATAGTTGTAACCGGAGTTCTTGGCAATATCTTAGGGGAGCTTGCCTGTCGGATATTCCGTATAACAGAGCCTATATCCAAAGGACTTGCATTTGGGGCATCATCACATGCGATTGGAACAGCGAAGGCAATAGAACTCGGTGAGGTTGAGGGTGCTATGAGCAGTCTTGCGATAGCAGTTACAGGTGTATTTACAGTAGTTTTGGCTTCGGTATATGCAAACTTCATGTAAAAAGGTATAATAAGGTATATATAAAATGAAACCCTGAACTTATTTATTATGAGGAGGTATATTATGATAATTACAATAGCGAGACAATGCGGTTGTTGCGGTGACGAGATAGGTCGAGCTCTTTCTGACGTGTATCATATACCGTTTTATGATAGACGAGCTATAGCTGATATGGCTAGAGATAAGGGATTGTACGAGAGATATCCTGATTTCTATGGTGAGACACCTATGAATACGTTGATGTACACAATATCTGCTGATGAGGATATGGAGATATTCCATGAAACACCTAAAAAGGCACTTAGCGAGCTTATAGGTGTTGAGGATTGTATCGTACTTGGAAGATGCGGAAACTATGCATTTCAGGATAGAGATGATTTGGTTTCAGTTTTCCTTACTGGCAATGATACGGGAAGATATGAGAGAATATCAATGAAGCATGGAATAGATTGGAAGAGTGCTAAAAAACTTGTTGTCAGTACAGATGAAAGAAGAGGTACTTATCACAAATACTATACCGGAGAGGTATGGGGGATGGCTGGTAATTATAATCTCTGCCTCGATATATCAAGTCTTGGCAATGATGGTGCAGTGAAAGTAATTGAGGAATATATAAGACATATTAATTAGGAGTACATCATGCAGGGTGGCAATTCACAGGAGTATGAAAAGGGAATAGCATATATATTTGACATGATAGAAAATGGAACTCTCAAGGTAGGAAGTAAGCTTCCACCTGAACGTGCAATAGCTGAGGAGGTTGGAGTTGGAAGAAATTCTATACGTGAGGCGATAAGTATATTGCATGGGATGGGTTTTATAGACAGGGTGCAGGGCTCTGGCAATTATGTGTCGAAAAATGTCGGTCAGTCTATACACCAGACTATTAAAATTATGCTTGCACTTGGAAGTGTAACCAAGGAAGAGATATGTGAATTTAGAAGAGTTATGGAAAAGGCTGTCTGTAATATGCTGATAGACAGAGATATAGAAATGCCCCTTAAGGAAAATATAAGCAACCTGCTTACTAAGATGAAAAATGTAGATGGAAAAGAGCTTGCAGATGTTGATAAGCAATTCCATGATGCACTCATTGTTGCAACAGAAAATAATCTCTGGATAACAATTATGGAGGCTGTGACTGAGATATACGGAGAATGGATAGATTATGTTATAGAATATATAAATGCCCCGGACAGAGAAAAGCTTATGCTCTGTCACGAGGATATATATAACAATCTGCTTGCAGGTGATAAGCAACAGATGCTTGCAGCGATAGATAAACACTATGACATGATTGAAAGGCTTCTAGGATGTGGAGAGCAGCATTGATTTTAATCTGCTCGCTGCTATGTTAAGAGGATGACTTGTATCCTCAACAAAGCATATATGCCTTGCGGGAAGCTTTTCGTTTAACGGAATTTCATATAACACGCCTTTGCTGAGTGGCTCACGCACAAGGAAATCAGGCACGAAGCCAATCCCTAAATCATGCATAATAACGGGTATTAGCTGGTCGGAGGTTGCAACCTCTACCTCTGGTGTTAATACAAGATTATGCTTTAAGAATAAATCCGTGTAATACGAGTAGGTTGTAGTTCCTTTGTTGAGGCACACCATAGGGTGGTTCTTTAACTCGGCAAGAGACATTTTCTGCTTTGTAAGATAAGAGTATTTTGGACTGCACACAAGAACCTCGTGAAATTCGCATACATTCTCCTCTCGAAGCGGATTATAGATTTTGTTTGATGAGGTTACAACAGCAAAGTCAGCAATCCCTGTCTGGACAGAGTTGATTGACTGAGGTGTATTGTTGCTAAGAATATGTATGTGAATACCGGGATAGGTGTTATGGAAGTCCTTAAGTACACGGAGAAGTATTCCGTGGAGGGCTGTCTCACTGGCACTTATCGTAACTGTGCCGTTCTCTAAATTGCCTGAATTGACAAGCTCAAGCTCGGCAGAGTGGAGCTGCTTGAAGGCAACTGACACATGAGAGTATAGCTTCTGACCTTCCGGTGTAAGCGTTATTCCTCTGTTTGAGCGTATGAAAAGCTTACAGCCAAGCTGTTTTTCAAGATTGTTCATGGCGCGGCTTACATTTGGCTGGTTACTCATAAGCACTGTTGCGGCATTCGAGAAGCTGTTGTATTTTGCCACATAATAGAATATGCGGTAGTAATCGTATGTAATATCCATATAAACCTCCGTGTATTTGAATGATAAATCATAAAAACAATATGTCAAATTGATATACTAGACATTTTAAATATGTATTTTACTTTGAACACTAAATATTATAAACTTAGTATAGTTTCAAGTAAAGAAATAAAATAACAAGGAGATGGTTTTTTGAAAGATTTAGCAAAAGACCTGATGGAAGAGCTTAACTGTGAAACCGTATTCACTATTCCGATTTTTGGAGGAATAGATGTGTCGGAATCCGTTGTTGTCACTTGGATAATAATGGCAGTTTTGGTTCTCGTTGCTATTATTTTGACTAGAAATATGCGCATTGATCACATAAGCAAACGTCAGGCATTCGCGGAAATGATTGTAACCAAGCTTACCGGAATGGTAGAGGGTATGATTGGACCGAATGGCAAGGCCTATGTTCCATATCTTACCACGGTGCTTCTCTATATAGGAGTTTCCAATATCATCGGATTGTTTGGTTTTAAATCTCCTACTAAGGACTTGAATGTAACAATAGCACTTGCTGTTATGAGTATTGTCCTTGTGGAAGCGGCTGGTATTTACCATCTGGGTGTGAAGAAATGGCTTCACAAATTTACAGAGCCTATAGCTATAGTAACACCTATTAATATTCTTGAAGTATTTACAAGACCATTATCGCTGTGTATGCGATTATTTGGTAATGTATTAGGTGCATTTGTAATTATGGAGCTTATCAAGATGGTAGTTCCTGTTATATTACCAGCAGTATTTAGTCTGTATTTTGATATATTTGATGGATTATTGCAGGCTTATGTATTTGTATTTTTAACTTCATTGTACATTAGTGAAGAGATAGAAGAATAATTAAAAAGGAGAAATTTATTATGAGTACATTAATCGCAATTGGAGCAGGTATCGCAGTTTTAGGAGCACTTGGTGCAGGTATTGGTATAGGTATAGCAACAGGTAAGGCAGCAGAGGCTATTGCAAGACAGCCTGAGGCAGAGGGTAAGATTAACAAGACCTTGATTCTTGGTTGTGCACTTGCAGAGGCAACAGCTATCTATGGTTTCGTTATAGCACTGATGATTATTGTAATGTTGAAGTAACTTAGATTTAAGAAAGGCAAGGTGGTAACATGCTTCGCGTAGATGCAAATTTATTACTTACCATAATTAATCTGCTGTTACTTTTTGTATTGATGAGAATATTCTTGTTTAAGCCTGTACAGAAGATAATTGCAGCAAGGCAGGAGGAGGCTGACAGACAGTTCAAGGAAGCTGAGGACAGCAAGAACGCTGCGTTAGCTGCCAAGAAGCAGTATGAGGATTCACTTGCAAATGCTGAGGAGACAAGAAAGCAGGTTATAAAAGAGGCAAGAGAGTCAGCAGATGTAGAGTACAAGAGAATTATATCTGAGGCTGAAAAAACAGCTAAGCAGGTCAAGGATGAGGCTGTTTTGGATGCAGAGAATCAGAAGGCTCAGATACTTAAGAAGGCAGAGAGAGAGATAGCAGATATGGTTGTCGATGCAACAGTTAAGGTTGTAGGTGGCAAGAAGGGTGCAGAGGTTGATAAGTCTCTGTACGACAAATTTTTAGATGAAGCAGGTGATGAAACGTGATTCGGGCAGCGATTGATTATGCAGCGGATTTGAAGCTGGTAGAGAATGCCAAGACAAATCTGCAAAATGTCAAGGATATCCTTTATGCGGTACCACAGATAGCTATGGAGTTTGAAGATCCAACCGTTTCACTTGAGAAGAAACACCTGGTTATCGACAGAGTATTTCCTAAGGAAATCCGTAATTTTCTTAAATTATTATGTGACAATGGGGATTTCTCATTGTTAGATGAAATTGAAAAGGCATATTTAGATATGCTTAAGACTCCTGAGCAGATTCTTAATAAGGCAGAGTTGATTTATGTCACAGCTCCTACAGATGAGCAGTTAGAGGGCATAAAGAAGTTCCTTGCCAAGGAGTGTGGAAATCCTGATATAGAGATATCCATGAAGGAAGATAAGTCCATAGGAAGTGGATTTGTCTTAAGAATAGGTAATAAGGAGTATGACTGGAGCGAGAAAGGCCGTATCGAACAGTTACAGAAACGCATCAATGATTCACTCACAGGAAAGCAGAAGGCTACAGTAAGTGAGGAGAGCATTATATCTATACTTCGTGCAGATATAGAGAGCTTTGAGCTTGAGGCTAAGGACAAGGAGATTGGTGTTGTAAACTGGGTTGGAGACGGTATCGCCAATGTTGACGGAATAGACCATGCATTTTACGGAGAGATTGTACTGTTTGACTGTGGTGTCAAGGGTATGGTTCAGGATGTAAGACGAGATGAGATAGGAGTTATCCTGTTTGGTCGTGATACAGAGATTAAAGAGGGAAGCCGTGTTGTCCGTACAGGAAAAATGGCTGGTGTCCCAGTAGGCGATGCATTCCTCGGAAGAATAGTTGATGCGCTTGGTGCTCCTATTGATGGAAAGGGAGAAATAGTGCAGGAAGGCTACAGACCTATAGAGAATCCTGCACCTAGTATAGTTGATCGTAAATCGGTTTCTGTACCTCTTGAGACGGGTATCTTATCTATCGATTCAATGTTCCCTATTGGACGAGGACAGAGAGAGCTTATCATAGGAGACAGACAGACTGGTAAGACATCTATAGCCATGGATGCAATACTTAACCAGAAGGGCAAGGATGTAATCTGTGTTTATGTAGCAATAGGACAGAAGGCATCAACAATAGCAAAGCTTGTCAATTCATTAAAGACAAATGGAGCTCTTGATTACACGGTAGTTGTATCTGCAACTGCATCTGATCCTGCTCCGTTACAGTATATAGCACCATATGCAGGAACAGCTATAGCAGAGTATTTTATGTATCAGGGTAAGGACGTACTTATCGTATATGATGACTTATCTAAGCATGCAGTTGCATACAGAGCTATATCACTTTTGCTTGAGCGTTCACCGGGACGTGAGGCATATCCGGGAGATGTATTTTATCTTCATTCAAGATTGCTTGAGCGTTCATCAAGAATCACTAAGGAAGCCGGTGGCGGTTCGATAACAGCACTTCCTATAATAGAGACACAGGCTGGAGATGTATCTGCGTACATCCCTACAAATGTTATATCAATTACAGATGGTCAGATTTACCTTGAGAGTGAATTGTTCTTCGCAGGTCAGCGTCCTGCTGTAAATGTAGGTCTTTCAGTATCGAGAGTTGGTGGTGCTGCACAGACTAAGGCTATGAAGAAGGCAGCGGGCAGTATTCGTATAGACCTTGCACAGTACAGAGAGATGGAGGTATTTACCCAGTTCTCATCTGACCTTGATGAGGGAACCAAGAAGCAGCTTGCACATGGACATGCTCTTATGGAGCTTTTAAAACAGCCTCTTGGACATCCATTTACAATGGAAGAGCAGGTCATTACACTTGTAGCTGCAAATACACATGTATTCAGTGATTTGCCTGTTGACGAGATAAAGCAGTTCCGTTTGGATTTATTGGAGGATTTTGCTAAGAATCATGCAGATATAATCAGCAGACTTAATTCCACTAAGGACCTTACGGATGATGTAAAGGAAGCAATCATAGAGGCAGCGACAGAGTTTAAGAATAGTAAGCTTAAGGCAGAAGAGTAAATATACAGGCGGAAACGGAGGGAAATAAATGGCAAATGCAAGAGAGATTTCCACTCGAATAAAAAGTATTCAGGATACCATGAAGATAACAAAAGCCATGTATATGATGTCGTCCATGAAGTTAAGAAAGGCAAGACAGAAGCTTGAGAACACAGAGCCTTATTTCTACGGATTGCAGGAGCAGATATCAGATATTCTGCTTCACTTCCCTGATATGCAGCATCTTTTCTTTGATAACAGAGGAAAGGATATGCTAGAGACAGAGAAGAGACGTGCATTTATCGTGATAACAGGCGATAAGGGTATGGCAGGTGCATATAACCACAATGTGATAAAAAAGGCACAGGAGATGGTTGATGCAGCGGATTCATACAGATTATTTGTTGTAGGAGAGCTTGGACGTCAGTATTTTAAGAGTCAGGGTTATAAGCTTGAGGATGAATTTATGTATTCAACTAATAACCCATCAATTCACAGAGCCAGAATGATAACTGAGAATATCATAGAGCGTTACAAGAATGAGGAGATGGACGAGGTCTATGTCATTTACACTAAGATGGTAAACAGCATGAAGGAAGAGGTTGAGGTACAGGAAATTTTACCTCTGAAAACACATGAATTTATCAAAAAAGAAATCTTAGAGAATTCTCAGAAGGGCTTTGGTAATACAGATAAGGAAGCTGCAATGCAGGCAGATGATTGGTTTTTGATATATCCTTCACCACAGAAGGTGTTGGAGAAGTTGGTATATAACTATGTAACTGGTTTCATGTATGGTGTCCTTGTAGAGGGCTCTGCCAGTGAGGAAAATGCCAGAATGATGGCTATGCAGTCGGCAACTGATAATGCACAGGAAATGCTAAGAGAGCTTTCCGTTGAATATAATCGTGTGAGACAGGCTGCTATAACTCAGGAGATTACAGAGGTAATAGGTGGAGCTAAGGCACTTAAGAATAAAAAGAAGAAGCAAGCGAGGTGAGATTTCGCATTATGGAAAATATAGGTAAGATAGTACAGGTTTCCGGACCTGTAGTAGACGTAGAATTTGCGGATGGAAATCTGCCAGCTATCAAGGATGCTTTGTATGTTATGAACAATGGAAAGAAATGCGTGATGGAGGTATCACAGCATATCGGTAACAATGTTGTCCGTTGTATCATGCTTGCAGCCAGTGAGGGCTTGTGCAGAGATATGGATGTAGTTGCGACAGGCTCAGGTATAAAGGTTCCTGTCGGTGAGAGGACACTTGGACGATTATTTAATGTCCTTGGTGAGACGCTTGACGACAAGGAAAGCCTTGATGATGCGGAGCACTGGTGTATTCACAGAGAACCGCCAACATTTGAGGAGCAGAGCCCTGTAGTTGAGATGCTTGAGACAGGAATTAAGGTAATTGACCTTCTTGCACCTTACGCAAAGGGTGGTAAGATTGGTCTGTTTGGTGGTGCCGGTGTAGGTAAGACAGTGCTTATACAGGAGCTTATCCATAACATAGCTACTGAGAGTGGTGGATATTCAATATTCACAGGTGTTGGAGAGCGTTCCCGTGAGGGTAATGATTTATGGAATGAAATGAAGGAGTCAGGCGTACTTAACAAGACAGCACTTGTATTTGGACAGATGAACGAGTCGCCTGGAGCAAGAATGAGAGTGGCAGAGACAGGTCTTACCATGGCTGAGTATTTCAGAGATGTTAAGAATCAGGATGTGCTCTTGTTCATAGATAATATATTCCGTTTTGTACAGGCTGGTTCGGAGGTTTCAGCGTTGCTTGGACGTATGCCTTCTGCTGTTGGATATCAGCCGACACTTGCAAATGACCTTGGAGAATTGCAGGAGAGAATAGCATCTACAAGAAACGGTTCAGTTACATCTGTTCAGGCAGTATATGTGCCTGCTGATGACCTTACTGATCCTGCACCTGCGACAACATTCTCACACCTTGATGCAACAACGGTTCTTTCACGTAAGATTGTTGAGCAGGGTATTTATCCTGCTGTAGATCCACTTGAGTCAACATCCCGTATATTGGAGGCTGATGTTGTAGGTGAGGAGCATTACCGTGTTGCAAGACAGGTTCAGGAGACATTGCAGAAGTACAAGGAATTGCAGGATATCATTGCTATTCTTGGTATGGAGGAATTGTCTGACGAGGATAAGCAGACAGTTTATCGTGCAAGAAAGGTTCAGCGTTTCCTGTCACAGCCTTTCCATGTTGCCGAGAACTTTACCAACGTAAAGGGTGTGTTCGTGCCTGTTGAGGAGACTGTAAGAGGCTTTAAGGCTATTCTTGATGGTGAGATGGACGAATATCCTGAGGCAGCGTTTTTCAATGTAGGAACTATAGAGGATGTCAAGAAGAAAGCTGAGAGCTTGAAGTAGAGAAGAGGGAATAGCCCATGAATACATTTACATTAAAAATAATAGCGTGTGACAGGGTGTTCTATGACGGTCCGTGTGAGATATTGGTATTCCCTGGTTATGACGGTCAGATGGCTATAATGGCAAACCATGAGAAGATGACAACTAACATTGAGGTTGGCGAGCTTCATTTCCGTACCCCCGATGGAAAGGAAAATATTGCAATAGTATCTGATGGTCTGTTACAGGTTAAAAATAATCAGGTTAGCGTACTTGTGTATTCTGCGGAGAAGCCTGAGGAGATTGACGCATTCAGAGCTCAGGCAGCAAAGGAAAGAGCCTTAGAGCAGATGAGGCAGAAACAGAGTATTATGGAATATCATGTGTCAAGGGCATCGCTTTCAAGAGCTATGGCAAGACTTAGCGGACATGACAGATATATAACAAAATAAAATGTGTGAGCAGCATTTGAATGGAGCTTTTGCACTGAGATTTTTAAGTATGGTCTTGGTGGCGCAAGCTCCATTTTTTGATTATGAATATGTAGGTGTTGACAACAAGTTTTTTAATTTGTATTCTGTTAATTAGTTATAAAATTACATTTTATGTATATGACTATAGAAATTATATGCATGTAAAATTATTATATATATTGGTTGTATGAGGTAATACTGAGATGAGAAAAAGACAAGCATTTAATCCGTTTCTTCCGTTAAATGAATATATACCGGATGGTGAGCCGCATGTGTTTGGAGACAGGGTGTATCACTTTGGCTCTCATGACAAGGAGGGGGGACATACATTCTGTATGCTTGATTACGTTGCGTACTCTGCACCTGTTGATGATTTGACAGACTGGCGTTATGAGGGTGTAATCTATAAGGCAAGTAAGGATCCCAGATATCCGAATCCACAGTATATGTATGCGCCTGATGTTGTGCGTGGAAATGATGGAAGATATTATCTGTATTATTGTCTTGGCGGTGATTATGGCTATGGCGGCTATCAGGGTACAATAAGTGTTGCCGTATGTGATGAGCCTGCCGGTGAGTATGAGTATCTCGGTGTGATAAGCTACCCTGATGGTACTCCGATGAAGAAGTATATATGCTTTGATCCTGCGGCATTTAATGATAATGGAACAATAAGGATATATTACGGAACACAGTATGATTATGAGGAGAGGGAGGATTTCCTCACTAATCCGAAATATATGGATGAAGAGATATCTATGTTTGGCAGAAGCAGAGAGGAAATTCTTAGCTACAAGGACAGCATAATGGGACCATCTATGGTAGTTTTGTGTGATGATATGCTGACTGTGAAGGAGGATGCAAAGCATATTATTCCTTACAGGGTTAAGGGTACGACATTTGAGGAGCACCCATTTTTTGAGGGAGCATCCATGCGAAAGGTCGGTGATAAGTATTACTTTATATACTCATCGTGGCAGAATCATGAGCTGTGTTATGCGGTGAGTGATTACCCTGACAGAGATTTTTCATTTGGAGGGACGATTGTCTCCAATGGAGATATTGGATATAAAGGAAGAGATGTAGATAATAAGCTTAACATGACAGGTACAACGCATGGAAGTATTGTTGAGATTAATGGACAGTGGTATGTATTCTATCACAGACTGACACATAAATCTGACTACAGCAGACAGGCGTGTGCTGAGAAGATATACATTGATGACAGTGGAAGGATAGAGCAGGTTGAGATAACAAGCTGTGGCTTAAATGATGGTCCGCTTATAGCTTATGGCAGTTATCCGGCGGTTATAGCGTGTAACCTTACTAATGGACATATGCCGCATGGCTCTAACAGTATATTTAAGGAAGAGTTCCCGAATGTCACTAACAAGGGTGACGACAGATTTATAGCTGAGATAGAGGATGGTACTCTTATAGGGTATAAGTATTTTTCTTGTAAGGGTGTAAAGACATTTGGAATTATATATCGTATTGAGACCGAGGACAATAAGGTTATATATGAGGGTGCAATAAGGACGGACGAGAGAAGCTTAAGTGACGATAATTATGTTAAGTATAATTCAGGGGAGAACGCCGGTGATAAGATTGATGTAAGTGAAAATGACAGCATATGTTCTCCTGCTGGTAAATCTCCATATATATCTGTGTATGTGGATGAGCCTGATAATGAAGATAAATGTGTTGGAAGAATTTATCTTGATAAGGATAATGACTGTTTTAAATTGGCAGACTGTGAGACAGACATAGAGGATGGTGTTCATGCTATATATCTGATATATCACGGTGATGTGAAGATACAGATAAAGGATATAAATTTTAATAGGACAGAGGTAGAGTAGAGCTATGAGATATAAGAGTGTTGATGAAATTAATAATTTTAGATTTGATGATTGTGTTATAAATTCTATAAGTGAGTCGGGAAGTGATGTAAGTATAAGTGCTGAGGCACTTATTGTATGTGCTAATAACAGCCAGAACAGCAACTATACCGAAAGCTATGCAGGAATAACCCAGATAAGATTCACAGAGGGAAGAATTAAGGGCTTAATTAAGGATGGCTACAAATATTATGATGCGAATGAGGTTCTTATAAGTGAGGTTGAGGACAGCGTTATAGCAAATGAGGATATTAAGGCATTTCTTAAGACCTGTGAGGGTGCATATTTATATGAGATAAGCGAGGATAAGGAGAATAATTGCTATATTCTTGGCATTGAGTTTGAGGATGCAGAGGACAATACAGTTGGTGATTCATATAGATTAACCTTAGAATGTGAAAAGATAATAATTGAGTGGGATGAGTATCTCAATAAGGTACAGAAGATGTAGAAGGAGAGGTTTTATCCATGACTGTAAGAGACAAGGTACTTGAGGAGTTAGAAAAAAACAGAGGTGAGTATATATCAGGTGAACAGCTTGCGGAAGCTTTATCAGTAAGTCGTGCTGCTGTGTGGAAAGCCATAAAGAGCCTTAAGGATAAGGGCTTTATGATAGAGGGCGTAAATAATAAGGGCTACAGACTTAAGGAGGAGACAGACGTGCTTTCTGTCAAGGGGGTTGCAGGTTATCTTAATGTGGAAACTCCTGTCAGAGTTGAGGTATATAAGACTGTTACTTCAACTAATCTGCTTGTTAAGGACAGAGCTTCTGAGCCGGAGGGATTGGTTATAGCGGCAACTGAACAGACCAATGGTATGGGAAGGCTGGGAAGAACATTTGTCTCACCTGCTGATTCAGGAATATATTTCAGTATTCTTCTTAAGCCTGACATAGACAATAAGGAGGTCACGCTCTTAACAACGATAGCTGGTGTGGCTGTATGTGAGGCAATAGAGAAGTATACGGATAAGAAGCCTATGATAAAATGGGTTAATGATGTATTTATAGATGACAGAAAGGTATGTGGAATACTTACGCAGGCATCATTTAGTATGGAGAATTTTGAGCCCGAATATGTTGTTGTCGGTATAGGAATTAATCTGTATCATCCGGATGGAGGCTTTAATCCTGAGGTTGATAAGGTGGCAGGCAATGTCCTTTCTCATAAGGAAGGGGATATTAAGAATAAGATACTTGCAGAGGTATTGAACAGATACTTTTATTATTACAGTCATTTTAAGGATAAGGAATTTATACAGGAATATAGAAGTAGAAGCTTTGTTATAGGCAGAAGAATCAAGGTTGTAGCTCAGGACAGTGAGAGGTACGCTGAGGCTTTGGATGTGGATGATGAGTGCCATCTTATAGTAAGATACGATGATGGCAGCGAGGAGACTTTATCTACAGGAGAGATTAGTATAAGACTTAATGTGTAGAGGAGACAAAATGTTTTACAGAAAACCGTCATACTATGATGAATTTAAGTGCATTGCAGACAAATGTCCTGACACCTGCTGTGCAGGCTGGAATATAGTTATAGACGATAAGACAATGGACAGATACCAAGGTCTTGAGAAATCAAAAAGGGAATATGTTTTATCGCATATAGACCTTGATGAGCAGGTATACATAAGAAATGGAAGCCGATGCAGTTTCTTAGACGAGAATAATCTGTGCGAGCTATATTCTGGTCTTGGAGAGAATATGTTTTGTAATACATGCAGACGTTATCCGAGACATTTTGAAGAGTATGGCAATCTTATAGAGGCAGCCCTTTCATTATCATGTCCCGAAGCGGCAAGGCTCATAGTAGACCGGACAGGGGTTGACAGGTTTCTTGTTAAAGAGGACGAGACTAAGAAATCACCTCATCAGAATGAGGTGGACAGAGTTCTTCTTGCCAATCTTTTATCTGTAAGAAAGCATATATTTGATATAATGTCAGACAGGTCATTTGACATATATACCAGAATGTACCGCACACTTATTTATGGGGCAAAGGTACAGAAATTAGTTTATCAGTATGAGAAGCTGGGTATTCGTGTAAAGAGAAAAAATACTGTGGCTGAATTTATGCTTAAAATAGATATGCTCACAAAAAAGGAGACTCTAAATGCAACTGTCAGGCAGAGTACTTTAAGAAGTATAAGCAGGGAGAGGAAATCTCTGCTTGATAAGTATTTTGATATGCTGCTTGGGTTAGAGAATATTAACGAGAGATGGCCGGAGCTTGTAAATGATGTGAGAGATACCTTATATCACGGATTGAGTGCTGAGGAATATGTAAGCTTAGCTTCTGAGTTTGATTCTTACATGAGTGATAGAATGTATGAGTATGAGCATATATTTAATTACTTTATATACACTTATTTTCTTGGTGGAGTGTATGATTATAACATACAGGCAATGGTTAAATTTGCAGCCTTGTCGGTTATAGTTATCCGTGAGCTTGGAATGTACAGGTGGCTTGTCGATGATAAGAGCTTTACTGTTTCATCGCAGTTAAGGATATGCTGGATGTATTCAAGACAGATAGAACATTCAGACGATAATCTGATGGCATTAGAGGGCATACTGAATGCCCATCCAATGTTTTCAGAAGATAATATTATAGAGATTTTTTGATTTCATCTAAGATGTGCATGCTTATTTTCATGCCACCGCGTCCCTTACCCATCTGGATATTAGGCTTAACTGCACCGTGGAAGTCTGAGCCTCCCGATATACCTAAGCCAAGCTTCATAGCCATTGACCTTAGCTTGTCGCTCTCGTATGCATTGTTAGATGAGTGGTAAGCCTCAACTCCTTTTAAACCGAGTGATTTAAGGTAGGTAAGCAGCTCCTCTATCTGGGCATAACCTAAGTGATAGAGCAGAGGATGTGCTAAAAATGCACCCTTACTGTAGGTTGTGAGTATTCTCATAGCTGTCTCGCAGGTAACCTGCGGCTTAGGAAGATAGTATTTGCAGCCTATTCCTATATATTTCTTGAAAGCAGCTTCTTTGTCCTTGCAGACACCTTCCTCAACGAGGACCCTTGCAAAATGAGCACGAGTGATAACGCTGTCAGGGTTTCCGTGTAAGAGCTTCTCCATAGTGACAGGCAATCCGTCAGCCTGCATGAGCTCTACCATTTTAAGGTTTCTTCCCTCACGGGCTTTTTTCAGCTCGCTTAATTCTTCGTTTAGTGCAGGGTTGGTGTAATCCATGTAAAAGCCAAGAATGTGAACCTCCCTGTTGTTGTAGTAGCATGAAAGCTCTATGCCGGGAACAACCTCTAGTGGCTTATTCTTTGTATATTCCAGTATTTCAGGTATTCCATCGATGGTATCGTGGTCTGTAAGTGCGATTGCTGACAATCCCATACGCATGGCTTCATCGGCAACCTCTGTAGGTGTAAGTGAACCATCAGATGCATTTGAATGAACATGTAAATCTATTAGCTC
>CAVELH010000017.1:16358-25025 GCA_963616385.1 bacterium
AACTCCATTTTCTTTGTGTTGATAAAATAAATGCTTTTATTTAACTGTGCCGCTCTTAAGTATATTGAGAAGCTCTTCAGGTGAGAAGGTATACTTGGTTCTACAGAAATCACACACAACCTCAATAGGTTTATTATCCTCTATCATAGAGGCAATTTCCTTACGTCCAAGACTTATTACTGCCTGCTCTACACGCTCCTTGCTGCAATCACATACATATGCACAAGGCATTGTGTCGGTTATCTCTGTATCATAGCCATCGAACAGTTTGCTGATAATTTCCTCAACTGATTTGCCCTGCTCAAGCAGAGTTGTAAATGAGAAGTCCTTAAGTCTTTTTTCAAGCTCATCAATGAGACCATCCTCCGCAAATGGCATGAGCTGTATTATAAAGCCTCCCGCATTTGAAACTGAGGTGTCAGCGTTCTGTAATACTCCTAAAGCAACAGAGGATGGAACCTGATCACTTGTTGCAAAGTAATATGTTAAATCCTCCGCAATTTCACTTGATACAAGATGTGTCTCTCCGACATAAGGCTCTTTTAAGCCAATATCCTTGATTACACTCATAACACCAAGGTCAACAGCCTTTGCTACATCCTTTGCAGGAAGCATAACCTCCGGTTCACTGACATAACCCTTTACATGACCTTTTGAATCGGCAGTTACAAGCATACCCTGAATAGGTCCCTGACACTGGATACGGATAGTGAGCTTGTCTGTATCATTTTTGCACATTGCACCCATTAAAAGTCCACCAGTCAAAAGTCTTCCAAGTGCGTTTGTTACAACTGGACTTGTCTTGTGTGTAATTCTTGCTTTTTCTACGGTTTCTGTTGTGTTGCAGGCAAAGAAACGTACCTGCTTCTCTGCCGCCATACCTCTTATAATATAATCTGACATGGATTAATCCTCCTTATTGTAGTTATCTGCAAATGCCTTTTTTGCACCGGAAACAGTGTGCTCCCTTGCAATTATATATATGCGGTCATTATCCTCGGTAGCAGGAGTGTGCGTAAAAGCATCATATGCTGCTATAAGATCCATTCCCGATTCCTTTACAAGGCTTGTTATCTCATTTAAGGTATATCCTCTCTGGACATGAACCTCCTCATATTTTCTGTATAAATCGTCACCTGATTCATCATTTACGCGGAAGAAGAGTGTAAGTAAAAGCTCATTTATATTCTCCTCATCGTCGTACAGGTTGTCCCATATAAAGCTCACGTCGTCACGATTTTCAGCGATAGTTGTATCTGCAATCTCCTCATAATAATGTCTTGTATGAAAGTCAAATATCATAAGTCCGCCCGTGTCCAGATAATTATTGCACAGTGTAAATACCTGAAGAAACTCGTCTGGCTCAGTTATATAATTGACACTGTCACACAGGGAAATGATAGCCTTTACTGTACCATATAATTCAAAGTCACGCATATCCTGACACAGATATAAGGTGTTAGAATTATTCTGTTCTTTTTTTCTGTTTGCTATTTCAAGCATGGCAGGTGAGTTGTCAATACCAATCATCTCATATCCGGCAGCAGACAACTGCTCGGTGATATTGCCAGTTCCACAGCCAAGCTCGGCAATGATTCCATCATCTATGTTGTATTCTGATAAGAGACCGTGTAGATAGTTAAACCATTCCTCATACGGAATGTTGTCCATCAGCTCATCATATACGGTTGCAAAGCTTGTGTATGAATCATCCATTTATTGTGTTCTCCTATAATTTCGGGTCATATTTTATCTTACTTCCCTGTAGATTATAATGTAAAAATAAAGTAAATACAAGGCTGTCAAAGGCTAAACTATGATATGTCACAAACTAAACTATGATACTTCTTGATGTTATTGTTTTTATGTGCTATGTTTTGGTACAGATTGAAGATATATCATAGATAAATGGAGACGAAAATAAAAATGAACATTAAGAGTTTAAAGGCTGATAAGCGGATAATAAATAATTTAGCCATATTCAGATGTATGTTGTTTGCTTTATCCGGAATGTATGTGGAGCTTGTGTTTCATGTAGCAATCTACGGAAGGGCTGGTAAGGAAGTTATAATACCTGTGCTGTTTGGAATGACAGCATTTATGGTGGCAGGAATGATATGCTCACTGTTTCCAAAGCTTGTAAATAGAATTCTTGGATATTTATTTATGGCTGTGCTGTGTATATATTATATCACGCAGCTTATTTACTATAGAATATTTGATACATTTTTAAGTCTTGTCTCTGTTGGCGGTGCTGAAAATGCGATGAATTTCAAGGTGGTTTTATTTGAAAAGCTGCGGCAGAATGTTTTGTATATAATAGCACTTATTTTACCGGTTATTCTGCTTGTGATTCTTGATATATTTGTATTTAAGACTAACAGGCTTAAGGGGAAAAGGCTGGTGGCTGTAGCATTGTCATGTATGCTTGATTTTGTAATTTTCATTTTTATATTGCCTTTATATGGAAGAAATAATTACTCACCATATGATTTGTTTCATAACAGATATGTGCTTGAATTGTCTATGGAAAAGCTGGGCGTCATGGTTACTACAGCGAAGGATGGGATAGAGCTTATTTCAGGGGGCAGCGATAATAAAAATACGTTTGTTATTAATAATGATACAGAAAATAAATCTGATTATTTTACCTATATAATAGGCTCATCCAGAACGCCGCTATATGATGAGGATGGCAAGAGGTATGTGGTGTACAAGCCACAGACAGATGACAGCATAGATTTTAAGGCAGTTTATGAAAACTCGGATGACGAGACGTTGAAAAATCTGACAGCATATTTATCTAATCTTGAACCGACAATGGATAATAATTATACAGGGATTTTTGAGGGGTACAATGTTGTATTTGTGACCGCTGAGAGCTTAAGTCCGTATGCTGTTTCGGAGGAATGGACACCAACTCTTTATAAGATTATGAATGATGGCTTTGTGTATAATAATTTCTACAATCCACGCTGGTATCACAGCACAATAGATGGAGAGTATGTTAATTGTCTGGGGCAGTACCCTTGCTCATCTGACTGGAGCTTTTATAAGTCTGCTGAGACTTATCAGCCGTATGCTCTTGGAAATGCAATGGGGGAGCTTGGATATACATGCAAGGCTTACCATGATTTCACATTTTATTATTATAATAGAAGTGAGACACACGCTAATATGGGCTATGATTTTAAGGCGATTGATTATGGTCTTGAGCTTCCGTATTACACGCCATACTCTGATTTGGATATGATGAAGGCTGCCTGTGATGATTTTATAGATGATGAGCCATTTGTGGCATATTTTATGACATTCAGCGGACACCTCCCATATAACTATGGCTACAACGCCATGAGTGTAAAAAACAGGGAGGAGGCAGAGAGTAAGACAAAGGATATGGGCTTGTCTGAAGAAGCTGTGGCATATATTGCCTCACAGATGGAGCTTGACAAGGCATTGGAGTACCTTATGGATGAGCTTGATATGGCGGGAAAGCTTGATAATACAGTGTTTATTGTCACTCCGGACCATTATCCTTATGGACTTACCAAGACTACCTTTAATGAGCTTGCCGGCTTTGATGCCTATGATGATCATTTTGAACTGCATAAATCATGCCTTGGAATATGGAGTAAGTCTATGGAGGATGGAACGCTTACGCTTAGGGACGGAACAAAGGTTAATGGTGAGATTACGACAGATAAGCTTTGTGCAAGCGTTGATATATTGCCTACTATACTTAATATGCTTGGTGTAAAGTATGATTCAAGGCTGCTGGCAGGACATGATATTATGTCTGGTGGAAATGAGCTTGTTATTTTTGCAGACCATAGCTTTATAACTGATAAGCTTAAATATAATACCTCAACAGGTGAGGTTACATATCTGGTTGATGAGAGTGAGGTACCGGATGATTATATAGATGAGATGATTGAGAAGGTGGAGAATATTTTATATATGTCTGATGAGATAATAGATGAGGATTATTTTAAGGTGGTGTATTAGGCGTATTTTTATCATACTGATATAAATATTGAGTTATACAACCTTTTGTGTTACAATAACATGTTGTATTAAGCTCTTTTTCGTGTAAGTGCGTATGTGGTGTATAAATTATAATAAAATACATGATAATTAGCTTAGAAGCTTTAAAACAAAAGAAATCGGGATAAGGAGATATATATTATGAAACTCGGAATCGTCGGACTTCCTAATGTAGGAAAAAGCACATTATTTAACTCATTGACTAAGGCTGGAGCTGAGTCAGCCAATTATCCATTCTGTACAATAGATCCCAATGTAGGAATTGTACCTGTACCGGATAAGAGACTTGACAAGCTTACAGAGATGTATAACTCAGCAAAGACAACACCTGCTGTTATAGAATTTGTAGATATTGCAGGTTTAGTAAAGGGAGCATCTAAGGGTGAAGGACTTGGTAACCAGTTTTTATCTAATATCCGTGAGACAGATGCTATAGTTCATGTTGTAAGATGCTTCGACGATTCTAACGTAATACATGTAGATGGTTCTGTAGATCCAATAAGAGATATAGAGACAATAAATTTCGAGCTTATATTTGCAGATATAGAGGTTCTTGACAGAAGAATAGCCAAGAACACAAGAGGTGCTCTTAACAATAAGACACTTGCCAAGGAGCTTGCTTTAGAGAAGAGAATAAAGGAGCATCTTGAGGCTGGTAAGCTTGCTATATCATTTGAGACAGATGATGAGGACGAGATAAAGTGGATAAAGGAGTATAACCTTCTTACAGGTAAGCCTGTAATATTTGCTGCAAATGTTTCAGAGGATGATTTGGCTGATGACGGAGCATCTAATGAATATGTTCAGAAGGTAAGAGAATATGCTAAGGAATTTGGTTCAGAGGTATTTGCAGTATGTGCTCAGATAGAGCAGGAGATATCAGAGCTTGAGGATGATGAGAAGCAGATGTTCTTAGAGGAGCTTGGCGTAAGCGAGTCAGGACTTGATAAGCTTATAAAGGCGAGCTATTCATTACTTGGACTTATAAGCTACCTTACATCAGGTGAGGATGAGACAAGAGCATGGACAATCACTAAGGGTACAAAAGCACCTCAGGCAGCAGGTAAGATACACACAGACTTTGAGCGTGGCTTTATAAAGGCTGAGGTTGTTGCATATGATGACCTTATGAGCTGTGGAAGTATGCTTGCCGCAAAGGAAAAAGGATTGGTAAGACAGGAAGGAAAAGAGTATGTAGTACAGGACGGAGATGTAATCCTGTTTAAGTTTAATGTATAAGAGGAATAGGTATGTATGATATAAGATTTCCAAACCTTGGTTTGGTACTCCGCAATATAAAAGACGGATTTTCGGTATTTGGATTTGAGATAAAATTCTATGGTATTATCATAGCCTTTGGATTTTTGTTCGCGTACATTATAATATCTAAGGAAGCAAAGCGTACGGGACAGGACGAGGAAAATTATCTGGATTTAATACTCTGGATGATAATACCAGCAATACTAGGTGCAAGAATTTACTATATTATATTTAGCTGGTCTGATTATTTTCAAAAAGGAAAAGGCTTTGCTAATACCCTTAAGGATGTAATCAACATCAGAAATGGTGGACTTGCAATATATGGCGGTATTATTGCAGGCGTCATAGTTGCGTATGTGTTCTGTAAGAAAAAGGAGCTTAAATTCTCGCTTGTTGCGGACACTGCTGTTATGGGTATACTGATAGGACAGATAATGGGACGCTGGGGCAATTTCTTTAACAGAGAGGCATTTGGCGAGTATACAGATTCATTGTTTGCGATGAGTATTCCTACAGATTACTATGGAAGAAGTATAAATGGTCTGGTTAATTCCGGAGTTATAACAGCCAAGATGGCTGAGCATGTGACTGTGTATGATGGAATGCAGTGGATAAGTGTACATCCGACATTCCTCTATGAATCCCTGTGGAATCTGATGCTGCTTATATTTATTATAATATACAGAAAACACAAGAAATTTGATGGAGAACTGTTCCTCATGTATATATGGGGATATGGACTTGGAAGAGTGTGGATAGAAGGTCTTAGAACCGATTCACTCATGCTGCCATTTGGAAATATGCGTGTTTCACAGCTGTTAGCTGCACTGTGCGTTTTAGCTGCATCGATAGTTATCGTGAAGAAGAGAATGCAGGGTGGAAGCAAAGTGGATGTAAAAAATGAAAAAATCGAAGAAAATGAGTCTTAAATAAGTAAAAATGAGTGAAAATCAGGCTCACTAACTGAAAGAAATGCAATTTTAGTATTGCATTTCTTTTTTTTATGATATAAAATGGTAACACAGTGGGTGTGAAGTGGAGCTGTGGGGTAGTACAGTGGATGTAAAACAAATTAGTTCACACCAGAAAGGGTACAGTATCAGATGAAAGGCATGAAGGGACAATCGAATCACAATCTTGATGCCAAGGGCAGATTGATAATCCCGTCAAGATTAAGGGATGGTCTCGGCTCTAAGTTTGTACTGTGCAAGGGAATGGATAAAAATATCTATGCATATCCTGAGGAAGAATGGGAGAAATTCTCGGACAAATTAAATTCACTTCCGATATCAGACAAGAATGCCCGTAAGTTCCAGAACTTTTTTCAGGGCTCTGCAACTGAGTGTGAGGTAGACGGACAGTTCCGTATAGTTATTCCACAGCTGCTTAGAACATGGGCTGGAATTGACAAGGAGGTTGTTCTTGTAGGTAATGGAACAACTGTTGAGATTTGGGACAAGGATGCATGGGATAAGTACAATAGTGTTGATGAGATGGATATTGATGAGATATCTATGGATATGAGTGCTAAGTACGGAATATAGGAGAATAAGGTATGGAATTTTCGCATGTTTCAGTACTTTTAGAGGAAACTATAGATAGTCTTAATATAAAACCTGATGGCATATATGTGGACGGTACATTGGGTGGTGGAGGCCATTCGCTGGAGATATGTAAGAGACTTGGTGATGGTGGAAGACTTATAGGTATAGACCAGGATATGGATGCGATAAGGGCTGCCACAGAGAGACTTAAGAATTACAGCGATAAGGTAACAATAGTCCACAGTAATTATCAGAATATAGACTCCGTGTTAAGGGATTTATCAGTAGGCGGTGTCGATGGTATAGTCCTTGACCTCGGAGTCTCTTCATATCAACTTGATAATGCTGACAGAGGATTTACATATCGGGAGAATACTCCACTTGATATGAGAATGGATCAGAGTCAGCCGATGACAGCGAAGGATATCGTTAATGAATATTCAGAGCAGGAGTTATTTCGGGTAATCAGAGATTACGGAGAGGACAGCTTTGCGAAGAATATAGCAAAACATATTGTAAAGGCGAGACAGGACAAGCCTATAGAAACCACAGGCGAGCTAAACGATATTATAAGAGCTGCTATACCTGCCAGAGTAAGGCAGGGTGGAGGACATCCGTCTAAGAAAACATTTCAGGCAATAAGGATAGAGCTTAACAGAGAATTAGATGTGCTAGAACAGTCGCTTGATAAGATGATAGGACTTCTTAATCCTGGCGGCAGACTTTCGATTATCACGTTTCATTCGCTGGAGGACAGAATTGTTAAGAACATATTCAGAAAGAATATGAATCCGTGTATATGTCCACCAGAGTTTCCGGTTTGTACATGCGGAAGAGTTCCTACAGGAAAGGTTATAACGAGAAAGCCGATTGTTCCTGATGCGGAGGAGATAAGCAACAACAAGAGAGCGAAGAGCTCTAAGCTTAGGGTATTTGAGAAGATATAAGATAAATTGGTATGGTAAAAAACAAAGGGTATGATAAAAAAGGGAGATGTAGCTATGAGCACAAGAACAGGTAGAAATATGTATTATGTGGATGGCAGCACAGTAAGAAAACTTGATACTGCACCAGACAGAGAATATGTACCTGAGAGAAGAAAAAAAGAGGTACCTAATAAGAAAACACATAGTTCTAAGCGTGCTAATACTAAGCTTGATAAGGCACTTGCCTTTGATATGCGATATACAGTTTTTGTTGTTGCAGCAGTATTTGTGATTGTTGCAGCGTGCGCAGTAATGCTTTATATGGAGTCTAAGATTGATGAGCAGCAGTCTAACATCAACAGAATGGAGGCTGAGCTTGAGTCAATCCAGAATGATAACGCAGCTTATGCGGCATCACTTAATAATATGTATACTCTTGATGAGATATATGATGTAGCTGCAAATGAACTCGGAATGGTATACGCTAAAAAAGGACAGATTGTATATTATGAGAGTGCAAATGAGGATTATGTAAAACAGTATCAGGATGTGCCTGATGCGAATTAATATAGTTTTATAGGATATATGAGGTGAGTGTAAAATGGCAAAAAAACATAAAAAGCGCCACTTTCTCGCTAAAATGAAAAAAAGACTGCTGGTGGTTCTTGGAGCATTTCTGGCAGTTTTTGTTGTGCTTGCGATAAGGCTGATACTTATAAATGTTAAAAATGGAGCAGAGTATGAGCAGCAGGTGCTTACCCAGCAGAGCTATTCAAGTACGATAATTCCTTACAAAAGAGGAGATATCTTGGATGCGAATGGAACAGTGCTTGCAACATCTGAGAAAGTATACAACATGATACTTGAGCCTAAGAATATACTTGAGAAGGAAG
>CAVELH010000018.1:0-24979 GCA_963616385.1 bacterium
GCTTCTTACCCTCGCAAAAAGCCTTAACCAATCCATCTATAGCCTGTGGCTGGTCGCCTGTAGGCTGATATTCTGAAACCAATTCAAAATGATCCATATACTAAATCCTCACTGGAATAAAACTTCATCAAACAAAAAGGTTACCGCAACCAAATGCGATAACCTCATTATAACACATATATATTTATTTATGCAACAGAAATCCGAACAAATATTCGATTAGAATTTGTCCTCCAATGCCTTAACCAGTGAATACATAACAGTCTGCATAGGAGCTGCAACATTATATTGAGATGCCATGTTAATTAAGCTTCCCGTCAATGTATCTATCTCTGTCTTTTGCTTCTTCTCTATATCCTGCAAGGTTGATGAGCGGTGCTTATATGTCACCGGAATCATCTGCTCAAACAATACCTGTCTGTACTCATCTGCTGTATTCCAATAAGTATCAGCACCAGCGGCATGCATAATATCAAATGCTTCCTCTATAAGTATATCCATTATAGAATGTGCATACTCTGAATCAGAAAGCTCACCATAAGACATACCAAGAATTGCTCCTAATGGATTAAGTGTAGTGTTATATATGAACTTAGCCCACAGAGACTTACGCAAATCATCTCTGTCAACAATCTCAGCAGGAATTCCTGATTCTGCTATTGCATTTACAAGTGGCTCAACTGCTACAGGATCATTGCCATATAAAGAACCGATAAGTATCGGTGCCTGATGTGCTGTTATCGTGCTCTCACCGCCAGACTCCTTCCTGAAGCCTGTTATTACACGACTGTGATAAAGCATTTCCTGTTCAAAATATCTAAGGAACGGTTCCTCGTAACCCATGCCATTCTGCATGAAAACAATCTTTGCTCCAACAGCCATACAATCTCTTGCACGGCTTATATTTAGAGCAACCTCTTCATTGGCATTAGTCTTAGTTGCAATTATAATATAATCATATGACTGCTTAGGAAGCTTGTCATAAGAATCATATGTTGTTATATTATCAGAAGAAATCTCTATATCCCTAAAATATCCTCGTCTGCTTATTCCATCTGTATCTATTGCCCGCTTTGTCGTACCTCTCGCAAAGAAATCAACCGATATTCCACTGCTCACAAGCGATGCACCAATTCCAACTCCAAGTGCACCAGCACCTATTATTAACGTTTTCATGCGTTTCCCCCTTCACCCTATGCATTACTCCGGTTTCGTATAGCTGAGAACCATTGCTGATATCTTAGGTACAGATATCGTAAGCGAATTATTCCTTACTACATATTCCTTAGGTGTGAGGTTGTAGCCCTCCTCAGTTGTAAGAATCTCTGTAAGCATAGCTGCACCATCAGGAACACCAAGTCTCCTAACATGAATGTTAAGCTGTCTTGGTTCATAATCATTATTCATAATTACAACAACTGCCTGACGACCTGTGAATCGTCCATAGCTTATTACCTTATACTCTCCATTAAGGAATATTACTGAACCCCTCATAAGAGCATCAAGTCTCTTGTGTATTTTTATCATATCCTTATGGAAGTTAAGGAGCTCCATGTCCTCACGTCCCCAAGGGTAACCTCGTCTGTTATCAGGATCGGTCCATCCACACAGACCTACCTCATCGCCATAATATATAGTAGGTGCTCCCGGCCATGTCATCTGAAATACAACTGCCTCCCTGAATACACCCTTGTTAATATATTCATTCGCAGCCTCAGGTCCCATAGTATGAATACGACCTACACGTCTGTTCGTTCTCGTAAGGAATCTTGAGTGGTCATGATTTGATAACTCATTCATGGCAATCTCAAGTGAATTCTGGTTAAATCTCGACATATGATGTCTAAGTGCACCCGTAAATGCATCCGGATTACCGAGCAAATCTCCACGGAACTCATCGCTGTGCTTCTCAACACCTGTAAGCAGCCATGTGATAGGCTCCATAAATGCATCGTAGTTCATAACAGTGTCCCACTGGTCGCCCATAAGCCACGCCTTAGGATCTCCGTAATGCTCTGCAAGAATAATTGCGTCAGGATTTGCCGCCTTTACCCTTGTTCTGAAATCTCTCCAAAATCTGTGATTAAACTCTTCTGTATATCCAAGATCGGCAGCAACGTCAAGTCTCCATCCATCAACATTAAATGGTGGTGACACCCATTTCTCACCAATTCTCATGATGTACTCATACAGCTTCTCTGATTCCTCATAATTAAGCTTAGGGAGCGTATCATGTCCCCACCAGCCATTATAGGTTCCATTGTATGGCCACTGCCATTGATCCTGAAACTTGAAGAAGTTTCTGTAAGGGCTGTCCTGTGATACATAAGCACCCTTCTCATAGCCCTCCTGATTCTCATATATACATTCCCTGTCGAGCCATTTGTTGAATGAGCCGCAGTGATTAAATACTCCATCAAGAATAATTCTCATTCCACGTCTGTGAACTTCCTGAACCAGCTTGATAAAGAACTGATTGCTCGCCTCAAGGTTAGCCTTGTCTGTCACTCTGCATATATACCTGCTGGACTCCTTATTTGACTTAGAACCCTCCGGCAGACATTCTCCTTCATCCTTGACAATAACGCCAAAATGCGGATCTACATAGTCATAATCCTGTATGTCGTATTTGTGGTTTGATGGTGATACGAATATAGGGTTAAGGTAAATGACATCAACGCCAAGCTCCTGTAAATAATCGAGCTTATCCATGACACCCTGAAGGTCACCACCGTAAAATGACCTTACATCCATATTATCAGGATATTTGTACCAGTCTGTAACTCTTCTTGTTCCCTCCCCTATGTAACAGTACTCATTATCGAGAACATCATTTGACTTATCACCATTACAAAATCTGTCAACAAATATCTGATAGAATATGGCTCCTCTCGCCCATCCCGGAACCTTAAAGCCCGGTGCAATCTGGAAATTATAATCCTTGTTAAGAATCTTCTGTGTGCCAAGCTTGTTATAGTAGCACTTTACATTACCCGCTATTACCTCATAGTAATAATCTATATCGCTGTTTACCTCTGAGATAGTGTAAACATAATAATCAAACAGATTATCACTGCTCTCAATCGTCATCTCGTGTCTCTCGTCATTGCATATAATGTAAACCGCATCTACGTTATCTACCTCTGTCCTAAAACGCAATCTGACAGTTCCTCCGAGGTCAACCTCAGCCGGTGTTCTATAAAATTCTGTTCCATCAGCAAACAAAGCACCAAAATTAAGTGCAACCTTTGTATTATATATATACTCAAATACACGCTGAGCATTATTTTTTATTTCCGACATGGAGCCAGCCTCCCGCTATAAAATCTTTTATGCCAATTTCACAATTTGGACACAGTCTTGTTTTTATTTTAATACAATTTTCCCAATTTAACAATCATTAATTTGGAAAATAGTCCCTGCTAAACATTCCTATGTAATAATTTATGTTCATTGCCCGCTATAACATTCGCATAGGTTTCAGCTATTATAGGATTCTCATCTGTAAAACGCATCTGTGACTCTCTGTCAACACGGTAAATTCCCTCCGAACGGCTTGCTCTCGTTCTAGGACCTATAGGGAGTGGCTGACCACCACCTGCAATACAGCCTCTTCTGCAAGCCATAACCTCAACAAAGTCATACTGTGCCTCTCCGGACTTGATTTTCTCTAATATCTTCTCAGCATTGGCAAGTCCATTTACAACTGCAAGCTTAACCTCACGGTCTCCAAGCTTAACCGTTGTCTCCTTGATACCCTCATCGCCTCTCACACCGGAAAAGCTTATCTGTGACAAGGTCTGGTAGCCCTTATTCTCTGACAAATGTCTAAGTACAGCCTCGGTAACTCCACCTGTCACACCAAAGATTGATGCCGCACCTGATGCAATACCAAATGGCATATCCGGAGCTTCACTCTCTATCTCATCAAACTTAATTCCAGCCTGACGAATCATACGGATTATCTCTATAGTTGTGAGCACGCTGTCAGTGTCCTGTCTGCCATCAGTGAAGTTATCAGGTCTCTGTATCTCACCCTTCTTGGCAGTACAAGGCATAATTGATACAACGTACGTTTTCTTGCCCTCTTCCTCGTCCTTCTTTGCAAAGTACTCCTTCACTACAGCGGAGAACATTCCCTGTGGTGAACGGCATGAGGAAATATTTTCGGCAAACTCAGGATATTTCGTCTCACAGAACTTAACCCAGCCCGGACAGCAGGAGGTAAACAGTGGGAGCTTCTCTCCACTCTCAAGTCTCTCTGCAAACTCCTTCGACTCCTCCATTACAGTTAAATCTGCTCCAAAATTAGTATCATATATCTTGTCAAAGCCCATAATTCTCAAAGCTGCAACAAGCTTACCCATACTGTTTGTTCCCTTAGGTATACCAAATTTGTCTCCAACTGCAAGACGAACCGCAGGAGCTATCTGTGCAACCACGCGTATATCGGGGTTTGCTATCGCATCCCACACATCCGTTACATTTGTATGTACTGATATTGCACCTGTAGGACACACTACTCTGCACTGTCCGCAGCCTACACAATCTGTCTCTCCAAGAGGCTTTCCAAATGCAGGAGTAACCTCAGCTTTTGAACCTCTGAATGCAAAATCTATAGCTCCAACCGCCTGTATCTCACTACAGGTTCTCACACAGTCACCACACAAAATACATTTGTTAGGATCTCTCACTATGGATGGCGAGCTCAAATCAATAGGCACCTGTTCCTTATTGTTAGGAAATCTTACACTGTGTATTCCAACCTTAAATGCAATGTTCTGAAGCTCACAGTTTCCATTACGTGTACATACCGTACAATCTCTGCAATGTGATGCGAGTAACAGCTCAATAATAAGCTTTCTGTATTTTCTAAGTTTCTTTGTATTAGTCCTTATAACCATGCCCGGTCTTGGCTGCTCCGAGCAAGATGCAAACACCTTGCCCCTCTCATCCTCGACCATACACATTCTACAGGCTCCATATACCGACAGCTCAGAGTGATAACAAAACGTCGGCAAATCAATCCCCGCTTTACGGATAAGTGCAAGGATATTTTTCTCTCCCTCTATAGGCACACATCTGCCATCTATTGTCATGTAATCCATATCCTACACCTCCCCCTCTGATTCATCATCCTTGATAACAGGCGGAGTGCTTACTGCTGATATAGCCCCGAAAGGACACTGACTCTCACAGGCTCCGCATTTGATACATTTGCTGCTATCTATAACATACGGGCTCTTAATCACTCCACTGATTGCTCCAACAGGACAATTTCTTGCACACTTTGAGCAGCCCTTACATTTATCCTTGTCAATTACATAATTTCTAAGTGCCTGACAATTACCGGTTCGGCAGTAATGATATTTCACATGCTCTATGTACTCATCACGGAAGGTTCTAAGTGTACTTAAAACAGGAAGAGATGCACTCTTGCCAAGTCCACACAACGATGTGTCTGTTATAGCTGTTCCAAGCTCCTCAAGCATATCAAGGTGCTCCATCGTTCCACGTCCGGCAACAATATCCTCAAGCAGCTCAAGCATACGCTTAGTACCCTCTCTGCAAGGAATACATTTTCCACATGACTCGTTCTGTGTAAAATTCATAAAAAATCTGGCAACCTCGACCATACAGGTGTCCTCATCCATGATAACAAGTCCACCTGAGCCAATCATAGCTCCCCTCTTTTTGAGGGAATCAAAATCAAGCTCCAAATCAAGGTCAGTTCCTATAAGGCAGCCACCCGAAGGTCCGCCAATCTGTACTGCCTTAAATTCCTTATTATTCTTAATTCCACCACCTATGTCATATACAATCTCTCTCAAGGTTGTACCCATAGGCACTTCTATAAGACCGGTATTATTTATACTTCCTGTTACCGCAAATGCCTTTGTTCCTGGGCTTCCGCTTGTTCCTATACTCTTATACCAGTCCGCACCATTAATGATTATCATCGGTACATTGGCATAGGTCTCCACATTATTCAAAACCGTAGGCTTTGCAAACAAGCCCTGCTCTACAGTTCTAGGCGGCTTAGTTCTAGGCATACCTCTCTCACCCTCTATGGAAGCAGTAAGAGCTGAGCCCTCTCCACATACAAACGCACCTGCACCTCTGTTAATATGAAGCTTAAAGCTGTAGCCTGAACCAAGTATATCGTCTCCTAACAGACCAGCCTCCTCAGCCTGAGCTATAGCTGTCTTAAGTCTGCTTATGGCAAGCGGATACTCTGCACGCACATAAATATAACCCTCCTGCGCGCCAACAGCATAGCCTGCAATAATCATTCCCTCTATCATTTTATGAGGATCTCCCTCCATGACGCTTCTATCCATAAATGCGCCCGGATCTCCCTCATCACCATTACAAACGACATATCTTATCTTCTCTGGCTGACGTGCAACCTGTCTCCACTTATAGCCGGTCTGGAAGCCACCGCCCCCACGTCCGCGAAGGTTTGAGTCGTAAATAACATTCACAACCTCCTCAGGTGTCATCTCAAACATAGCCTTCTCAAGTGCCGAATATCCTCCGACAGCAAGATACTCGCTTATATGCTCAGCATCTATATGTCCACAGTTTTTAAGCACAAGTCTGGTCTGCTTTGCGTAAAATGGAATATCCTCCTGTGCCTGATACCTTACGCCGTCTCTCTCATATAAGAGTCTCTCCACTGGCTCTCCATGTAAGATTGTGCGCTCAAATATCTCGTCACAGTCCTCGACCTTAACCTTTATGTACAGTACATCCATCGGCTCTATTCTAACCAATGGTCCCATCTCACAGAAGCCATGGCAGCCACTTTTCTTGATGTTATTTACAGGGCAGCCGCCATCTGCGTCATGTGCTGCTCCCTCACCAAATGCCACCTCTATATCTGCTCCATGCTCCTCCACAAGCTGGCACATTCTCTCATATATCTTAGCGGAGCCTCCTGCAAGACATCCTGTTCCTGCACATATAAGTATGCGGAACTTCTCCTGCTTCATATCAGCCGCAGCCTTTTCTCTGGCATTCTGCAATGCCTCTCTGTTGTTAAGCCTCATCCATCTCACCCCGCAATTTCTTTATTAATTCCGTAACCTTGTCAGGTGTCATTGACGCATGAACCTCATCATTCACAGTCAGAACCGGTGCTAATCCACACGCACCAAGACATGACACAGTCTCCACAGTAAACATCATATCATCAGTAGTGTGTTTCCCATCAGTTAATCCAAGTTCATTGTTAAGTCTCTCAAGAATCCCCGTAGATTTTCTTACATGGCATGCTGTTCCGTCACATACCTTTATAACGTATTTGCCCTTCTTATCAAATGAGAAATTCTCATAGAAGGTTGCAACGCTGTACGCCTTTGCCTCAGTTATATGCAGCTTACCTGCAATATAAGTAAGCAATTCAGGTGGCAGATATCTGTACTCTGTCTGAACGTCCTGAATAATAGGAATCAGGAAACGGCTCTCTGTACCATATCCCGATATAATCTCGTCTGCTTTATCATAATAATGTTGATCAAGCATAACACTCCTCCTTTTCTATTTATCTTGTTTTTTGTACGCAGGAATTTTTAGATTATCAAAGGTAGCCATGTTGGAATAAACCGACATAGCCATATCTAAAAGCGGAAATACTGTTATTGCTCCCGTTCCCTCCCCAAGACACATATGTGCATGTATTATTGCCTCCTGATTCATCGCATTAAGAGCGTGAACCGCGAGAGGCTCTTCTGAAATATGTGACGGCAGAGAATATTTCTCTACATCCGGATTAATGCGGGTTGCGGCTAACGCTGAGATTACAGAAATTACGCCATCCATGACGACAGGTATTTTATATTTAACTCCACCCATAAATATTCCTACCATACCTGCTATCTCGTAGCTTCCTGCCTCCGCTATAATATCAACGATATCACTTATCTTATTATTATATATCTTAGTCCTTATTCTGTCCAAGGTATTCTTAACCACAGTTATCTTCTTGGATAAACCAGAGTTATCTAAGCCAGCTCCCCTTCCTGTTGCCTGCTCGGCAGTCATATCAAGGAGATGTGCCCCTAAGATGGTAGTCGGTGTCGTATTGCCTATACCCATCTCTCCTGTGGCTATTATTCCATATCCCTTTTCCTTAAGCTCACCTACTATCGCTATTCCTGTATCTATTGCCCTCTCACACTCATCCCTTGACATTGCAGGCTGTCTGGCAAGGTTTCTTGTTCCCCTCGAAATCTTTCTGTCAATAATCGCATTTGTGACAAGCTGCTTCTCATGATAAGTGTCCGTGTCCATTCCTATATCTATCGTATACACATCCACACCGGCACAGGCAGACATATAATTGACACTTGAATGTCCGGCAGCAAAATTCTCTGCAACAATTCTTGTTACATCTTTTCCTGTCTGGGTGACACCCTCCTCGACAACTCCGTTATCAGCGCACATAATCACAAGTGCCTTTTTCGTTATATCACATGGCAGAGGAGAGCCTGATATGGCACATATTTTAGTGACATATTTTTCAAGCAATCCCAGACTTGAGATAGGCTTAGCTATGCTGTCCCATCTCTCCACAGACTGTTTTAATATTTCTTCATATTGGGTATTCTTATCTGTCATTTCTATACCTGTACTCCTTACATTTCTCTATATAGCTGCATATCGCTTCCGGATTGCTGTAATAATAAAAATGTGGAAATCCCGCTATAAGGCTTGGCGTATGTATAATACAGCTATAGGTCTTATCAGGTGTAAGAGGCTTCCATGCCGAAAATGAGCTTCCACAATTTGTGCTGTCCCAGTAGTGGAACTCATGTCCCCTCATGTGACAGTCATTGCCAAACAATAAAGAGCCTCCGTCATGTAATCCATTTGCCTTAGCTTCCATATATCCAAATCTTACCAGCCTTCCAGTTCGATATCCCTCTCCGTCAAGGACACCAGCCATGTCATATGTCTCTCCGTCTGTCCCCTCAAGTCTCCTGCAAAGATACAGAAATCCTCCACACTCTGCTATACACGGCATACCATCTCTGCAAGCCTCATATATACTTTCTCTCATGCTCTTATTTACACTCAGCTTATCCGCATAATTCTCAGGATATCCACCCCACAATATAAGTCCATGTATGTCATCAGGAAGTCTGTTGTCACGCAAAGGAGAAAAGTATACAATCTCAGCTCCAAGCCTCTCCAATATATCTATGTTCTCAGCATAGTAAAATGAAAATGCTTCATCTCTCGCAACAGCTACTCTTATATGCTCCTGCTTATATCTCTCTTTATCGCTTATATTATCAGGTAACCTAAGAGCCGAATACTCAAGCTTCTGTGCTCCGGCAGCGAGCTCAAGCACAGCATCAACATCTATATTCTCACATACCGCATCACAGACATCATTAATCCATCTGTCAAACTCCTGCACCTCCTCAGGTGCGACAAGTCCAAGATGCCTTGAAGGAATCGTAAGGCTGTCCATAACCGGAAGAAATCCCAAAACAGGTATCTTGCACTCTGCCAGAATAACATCACGGATTCGCGAATAATAAGTCTTTGAAACTCTGTTGAGAATCACACCTGCTATGTTGCTGTCCTTGCGAAAATTCTTAATACCATTTATAAGAGCCGCAAGTGTAATGCTGCTGCCCTTACCATCAACAACAAGTATTACAGGCGTCCTAGTCTGCCTTGCAAGCTCATACGCAGAGGCGGTAGTTGACACGCCTCCCAGCCCATCATAATAACCCATGACACCCTCGATAACAGTTATGTCCGCATCTCTTGAACCATTTGCAAGGATATAAGAGGTTGTATCAAAATCTGTAAAATAAGTGTCAAGATTACCCGACTCTATACCGAGCACCTGTCTGTGAAACATCGGATCTATATAATCAGGTCCACACTTAAATGAAACTACACGCTTGCCTTTTCTTTTCATGGCAGCAATAAGTCCACAGGTTATGGTTGTCTTGCCACCACCACTCGATGAGGCGGCAATAAGTATTCTGTTAGGGCAGGCATTTACCTCATGCATATTCTATACCTCGATTTGCATATATTTCTCATATCATATATTCTTAAAAATTACTATATTAAAAGCTCGCTATATAAACTGAATTTTCAGCAGTCATCATGTGATAGCTGCCAAGCACATGGCTCTTGGATATTCCCACACAGACTATGTCCATATTCTTATATTCCGGATATGTCTCAGTAACCCTGATTAAGTCTGACAATGTTTCCATTGTGACGCAGTCAACCACAAACCTGACATTCTTATTCTTATTTCTCACTGCCTCTATAATATCAAGCAGTCTGCCGCTGCTTCCTCCTATAAACACATGTGTTGGGGCGGCAAGCTCAGATAGAACCTCCGGTGCATTTCCGGAAATAATCTCTATATTATCTGCCGCAAACTTCTGCTTATTTTTGTTGATTAGCTCAACAGCTTCTTTCTTTTTCTCTATCGCATATACAATGCCTTTATTAGCTATAAGTGCTGCCTCTATAGATATCGAGCCAGTTCCGGCACCTATATCATATACGACAGAATTACAGTCAAGTCCAAGCTTAGCAACAGCGATTGTCCTTACCTCCTGCTTTGTCATAGGAGCTTTTCCACGAATAAATTCCTCATCCGAAAGCCCTGGAAGCTTATAATTTCTTGTATTGTTATTTATAAATAAAGCGACTGCAAGTGAGTCAAATTCACGATTAACCATATCAGACGGTAAGCCTTTTGTTATGCACTCATCCTCATATGACAATCTCTCGCCAACTATAACCTCCACATCATCCATTCCATATTGAAGAAGCTTTTCGCAGGTTTCTGCAACCTGCCTCTTAGCTCCAAGCAGTGAGCATACATATCTGTTATCCCTGATAAGAGGAATAAGTGTTGTAGTCTTGCCATGATTGCTTACCATACACACATCCTGCCATGCTATCTTAAGCTTGTTCATAAGATAGACAGGAGACGATATTCCGCTTATCGGTACGACCTCCATATCACAATCCGAAAATGCTGCTGCCCCAGAATAAAAGCCTATATCCCCAGAGTACAACAGTGCAAAATTATTGTACTCCTCATGCGAATCAATATAGCTTTTAATTATCTCAGGCTTATACTCTATAAGATGTGGCTTCTCCTCGTAGCCCTTGTATATCTCAAGCACACGCTTAGCACCAATCAGCACATCACTGTCATTTATTGCTTTTAATGCCTCTCCAGTCAAAAGGTTAAAGTCACCTGCTCCCATGCCGATAAGATATATCTTCCTTGTCCTGTGACCGATAATCATATCTAAAACCTGAGCCGGAGTATATGATCTGCCGACACTCTCCTTCGGTCTGCCGACAACAATTATTCTCATTCCAAGACGGATTGCAGCCTCGCATTTTTCATCAAAGCCGCCGGCATGCCCTGTATTCTTAGTTACAAGTATGTCTGCATCTGCCATCTTAAACATCTGGTAATTCATATCCTCGCTGAATGGTCCCTGCATACAGATAAGATTTTTGCCACAAAATCCAAGCTTCTCACATTTATCCATAACCTCTGCTGTAGGAAGAACTCTCGCAACACAGCGATTTTTGTAATCATCTATTACTGTATATTTATCAAGCTCCTTACTTCCTGTCGTGATAAATATTTTTCCTGTAGTTTTGTTAAGGTAGCTGGCAGCCTCATCCACTGAACCGGTATATACAACCTCCGTGTCAAAGAAGTCTCTCTTATCCCTCTCTACACGGATATATTTTACCTGACATCTGCCACATGCCGCGTACACATTTTTAGTCACAAGCTCGGCATACGGATGAGTTGCATCTATACAGTAATCAGGTGCAAGCTCACTTAAAAATTCTACCATTCTGTCCTCATCCATGCGCTCAACATAAACATGGACATTAGCCCTGTCGGGCAGAAGTGTTCCACCGTATGCTGTTGCAACGCAGACAGATACATCTATATTATTGTCAGCAAGAATCTCTGTAAGCCTTCTTCCCTCTAAGGTTCCCCCATATATAACTACCTTTGTCATTTACGATACCCCCGCGGTGTTACCATACGATTGTTTATATTTCTTGTCTGTGAGTTTCCTATAAAAACTGTCGTAAACATATCAAGCTCCATATCCTTTAATTCGCCAAGAGTTGTTATAACGAAGGCTTCTCCCTCACGTCCTATATTTCTCACATAACCGCACACTGTGTCAGCAGGCATATTCCTCATCACTATCTCGCAAGCCCTCTTAAGATAATCTCTTCTTGTGTGGCTGGCAGGATTATAGATACATATTGCCATATCTGCCGCTGAGACAAGGTCAAGCCTTTTTTCTATCTTCTCCCACGGTGTGAGCAAATCGCTTAGGCTTATAACCGAAAAGTCGTGTCCAAGTGGTGCTCCAAGCACCGCTCCTCCCGACAATGCAGCAGTTATTCCCGCAACTACTACTACATCAACCTCAGGATATTTGACGCTTAGCTCAAGTATTATTCCTGCCATACCGTACACACCAGCGTCACCGCTGCACACCATGGCAGTTGTCTTACCTGAACTTGCCGATTCAAGGGCAAGCTCACAACGCTTAACCTCCTCGCGCATACCATTTACTATGTATTCCTTATCTGGAAAATACTCCTCTATCAGCTTAATATAAGTCTTATAGCCTGCGATTACCTCGCACTCATCCAAAGCCGCACGAGCCTCATATGTCATCTTATCTGCTGCTCCCGGACCTATTCCAACTACATATAATCTCTTCATCTTCGATATTAATCTCCCTTCTGGCAAGTGCTACAGTAACTCCATCATAAACCGTCTTGTTACACACAAGCAAGCTCCTGTCCCCTCCTGCACACATGACAGCACTTCTCTCACAAACGCAGTCAATTCCTGTTACATTTCTGACAAAATCAGATGACGAGTACTCACCCGAAAGTGTTTTAAGCTCTGTCTCACTGTATGTAATAAACGGAACCTTTAATTCATCTGCGAGGGCAATAATTCCCTCTTCATTCTTCTTCAAATCTATACTTGAAACCAAACACACAGCACGCACATCTATGTCATTTTCGTCAAGGCACTTATACACCGCATCCCTTATCCTGTCACTTGTTATTCCTCTTCTGCAACCTATACCTACAACAATATCTCTGGGTACAAGTCTTAATATTTTTCCGTCAGTCCTTGATGCCCTGTCCGATATCTCCACACTATAAGAGGTCTTTTCTCCATTAATAAGCTCTGCCGATATCTTCTTTGCAATCGTCCAATCAGTCACAACCAGATTGTTTTTCCTTGCAAATTCGTCCACCGCAAATGCTCCGCATACATCCGTTGCTGTCGTGATAACCGCCTCCGCATTTATGCCCAAAGAGAGCTTTTCGGCAAGCTCATTTGCGCCACCTGCATGCCCTGACAATATCGGTATGCAGTAATTAGCTGCAACATCTATAACTATGACAGCGGGATCATAAGATTTGTGACCTATATAAGGTGCTATGCTTCTCACAGCAATACCTGTTGCAGCGATAAATATAATCGCAGAGACATTGTCAAAATATCTCCCCGTAAGCTCCTCCACAGAAGCACTGTCAGATATTTCATCAAGGGCAGCACATTTTACCTTGCATATTATATCATCCGCCTTGCAGATACCTTCATCTATTATATATTTATTAAGCCTGTTCATAAGCTCATAACCCTTTTTACTACAGGTGAGCATTAATATACGCTTAGAACCCATAATCAGTTCTCCTCCACAACAGCCTTCCTGAATTCCGTAGAAAATGTCTTATCATACAGCTTTGATTTTTCATATTCAGATTTAAGCACATATCCGACTATAATCAATGCTGTCTTGTTAATACCATTATCACTCATAACCTGAGGGAGCTCACCAACTGTAGTATGCACTATCTTCTCATCAGGCCATGTTGCCTTATATACAACAGCTACAGGACAGTCCTCACTATACCCACCTTCAATAAGCTCATTTTTTACCTTCTCTGCCAGTCCTGACGATAAAAAAAGTATCATGGTTGACTGGTGCTTTGCGAGGAGCCCAAGCTTCTCCTTATCAGGTACAGGAGTTCTTCCCTCCGCGCGGGTGATAATAACACTCTGTGAAACATCAGGAAGAGTATACTCACACTTTAATGCTGCTGCCGCACCAAAAAGTGAGCTTACACCGGGACATACATCATAGGCTATATCACACACGTCAAGTTCATCCATCTGCTCCTTGATTGCCCCATATATGGCAGGATCACCCGTGTGAAGTCTTACCGTTGTAAGACCTTTTTGCTCCGCCTCACGGACAACCGCTATTACCTCCTCCAATGTCATATATGCACTGTTATATATCTTACAATCAGACTTTGCGTACTCTAAAAGCTCAGGGTTCACAAGCGAACCCGCATATATTATCACATCTGCCGCCTCAAGCAGTCTTGCACCGCGAACTGTAATTAAATCGGGTGCTCCCGGTCCTGCTCCAACAAAATGAACCATAGCTTATACCTCCTGTTTTATACCGAATTTATCAAGAACATCCCGACAGGCTTCGGTACATCCAAGATATCCATATTTTTCTGAAAATAACATAACTCCGCAGGTCATAGAATCACCTGCTCTTCGCTTCACATGAGCATTTATATATTCACATATACTTCCGATAACCTTATCCATAAGCTGCCACTCATAGAGAAGCCCAAGCACCTCCTCGGTGTTTATACATTTCATTATCCTTGCAGCCATATCACCAGTTCCACCACACAGTACGGTATGGACAGCGAGTATCTCCATCCTTCCGTCTGCCACCCTTGAGTGAGTGTTCATTATACCTGCGGCAAGCTTAACAAGCTTTCCTATGTTACCGACGAGTAACATATCCTTAAATCCATAAGCCACAGCGAGGTCTAAGGTTTCGCCTATATAGTTGCTGCACTTAACACCCTCATCTATATCTATACCAAGGTATTCCGATGCATAGCTTCTTCCATAATTACCCGGTGTCACAAGAAGCTTTCTCTTACCCTGATTATATCTCTGTCTTATCTCTGTCTCTATCGTGTCCACAATGGCTTTCTCACTCATCGGCTCAAGTATTCCGCTTGTGCCGAGCACCGACAAGCCGCCCTCGATTCCAAGTCTTGGGTTAAAGGTCTTTTTGGCAAGCTCCACACCGTCAGGAATACTTACAGTTATCATAAGCTCCGGAAAATGCTCAGCCAGCTCACATATATTGCCGACAGCTTCAAATATCATCTGCCTTGGCACTGTATTTATAGCCGCATAACCTATTTTCTGCTCAAGCCCTTCCTTAGTCACCCTGCCTACACCTGTACCACCATCAAGATAGAGGTTAGTGTGGTCCGTACTCTGAAAGCATTTATCTACACATTTGTCCTTATCAAGCTCATTTACGGTTACATATATACCTGTGCCATCTGTGACATCAGGATCATCCCCGCTGTCCTTTATCACCATATAGGTAACGCCATCTTCGTCTATGTCAAAGGACTCATATACAGGTATAGCAACCGTTATTCCCTTAGGTGTCTTAAGTGACACAATAGATTTCTTTATTCCAAGTAAAAATTGTGCGGCAGCCGCTTCCGCGGCAGCCGCCGCACAACTTCCTGTTGTCACGCCACATCTCAATTTTTTCTGATTCTTAATAACGTACTGTTCCATCCTGCCTCCCAAAAACAGTCATTAGTTGCAGCTGCCATCCTCAAAATTGCCAACTGTTCCATTAGCCCAAGGACTTCCAACATCACATCTTCCGTGATGGTAAACCTCTACAGTCTGTCCCTCACTGACTGTATCTTCAACGTGAAGATTAATACGGTTTACTCCTGCTCCCATTCTGGAATCAAGCAGTTCAATTATATTCTCAACATCCTGATAATTAACCATTAACCAAATCCTCCTGTATCTTTCTTCTAACTATTATAAAGCATACTATATGTGCCAGAGTTGTCACAATCCAGCTAACCGGATAAGTCATATATAATGATGTCGTGGAGTGGAATTGTTCCATTCTGAAGAATGTAAATATCCACAGCAGTCTGAGACCACACGCACCAATCAAAGAAACTATAGTAGGCAAAACCGAATATCCCATACCTCTCAATGAGCCTACCATTACATCCATGATACCACATAATGCATAGGTAGTGCAGATAACCTTAAGTCTCCTCATACCTGCTGCCTTGACAACCGCACTCGATGTGTAAAAGCCAAGCAATGTATTGCCAAAAAATACTGCCAGATTACCAAGCACAAGTCCAACGACAATAACGCATGCCTGTGCCCTAAACAGTATCTTGTTAATTCTGTCATATCTTCCCGCACCCATATTCTGACTTGTAAATGATATGGTTGCCTGATGGAATGCATTCATGGACACATACACGAAGCCCTCTATGTTGCTCGCTGCCGAATTACCTGCAACAGTTATCGCACCAAAGGTATTGACCGATGACTGGATTATAACATTGGATATAGCAAATATTATACCCTGAAAGCTTGCCGGAAGTCCCACTCTTAAAATCTGCTTGAATTTATCGTAATGTATCTTTAATTTTCTGATATCTAGATGTATGTCTCCCATTGATTTAATCAGACATCTCACTATCAAAAATGCTGACACGCACTCTGATATCGCAGTCGCAAGTGCAACACCCACAACACTCATCTTAAATATAATTACGTATACAAGATTGAGAACAACATTTATTGCTCCGGCAATGAGCAGATAATATAGCGGTCTCTTCGTATCACCAACCGCACGAAGTATCGCACTTCCGAAGTTGTACAGCATCATAGCCGTCATTCCGATAAAATATATGCGGAGATACTGTGTTGAGAGTGAAAGTACATCATCCGGAGTCTGCATCCATGTAAGTATCTGTCTCGCACCTACTATACCTACAAGAGTAAGTATTATGCCACTGTAAATGCTTAAAAGCATGGCAGTGTGGACTGTCTCTGACACATCCTTCTCATCATTTGCACCGTGAAATCTCGCAACTAAAACATTCGCACCTATGGACAAGCCAAGGAAAAAATTAGTCAGAAGATTAATCAACGCTGTGTTAGAGCCAACAGCGGCAAGTGCATTATCACCTGCAAACTTACCGACCACTATAACATCGGCAGCGTTAAATAATAGCTGCAATATACTTGAACACATAAGCGGCAGTGTAAATGCCAGAAGTCTTGGCAATATCGGACCATTGCACATATCAAGCTCATACTTCTTTATTCTATTTTCAGACATCCTAAATACACCTCTGTTACCATTCGAGGTTCAAAAAGAACTCATCAAATGCATTATGTATCAGACGATATCCCTTCTCATTAGGGTGCATACCATCTGCACTATAATATTCTACCATATTATCAAGAATTGCAAAGGTTTTTTCAATATTTAATACAGATTTTTGTCTTTCATCGGCAAGTTTCAGGATTACCTTCTTGTATGCTGCATACTCAGCAGCAAATGCCTCATCTGAGGCTGCATATCTGCGGATTACTTTCTCCGGGACTCCGGAATCAGAAAGATGTTTTAAATATACATGTGGAGGGAGCTGTGGACAGAGTGTTACAACTGTCCTTATACCCATAGCCTCTAAATCGTCCAAGATACCGCCATATGTAACGGCAAACTCCTCCAAAGATACTCTGTGTGGATTGTCTACAAGCTCATCTGTCTCCGCCAGCTCGCGCCAACAAAAATCACAGTCATTTCCACCGTACTCAACTATTGCGAGGTCAGGCTTCTCCACTGCTGCAAGAGTCTGGTTCATCCAGCTACGTCCCTGCTTAGATGTGAAGGTAGGCATTGCATAATTCTTAATTACAATATCATGTTTCTTAGCCAGACCATCAAAATCTATACACTCCGTACTGTGATACATACCATTCTCATCAGGCATAACACCACGCAACAGTGAATCGCCAAATATATATACCGTCCTCATATCATCTACCTCGCATCATTCATAAAGCTTATTAGCTCCTCATATCTCTTTTTCATCTCTGCGTATCCCATATCATAGAATTCACAAAGCTTATTGTAGTCATTTTCAAAATGCTTTATTGCCTGTGTCCGTGGTCTTATTATAAACGCCCTGCCCTGCTTCTCAAGCTCCCTTACATACGCCATCTGCTTCTCGTAGTTATCCTTTCTCTTAAGGATAGTCTGGCACAGATTAGGGTATTTCTTCTTGTAGCATAGCTCAACAACTCGCTTAGCCTTGGCATAGTCAGTAGGCTCAGCACCATTTTCTCTTGTAAGCACTATAACAACCTTGTCACAGCCCTTGTCTATGGCACGCTTGGCAGGAATTGATTCCATAAGACTTCCGTCCAGATACTTCTTGCCGTCAATCTCAACCGGCTCACATATAAACGGAACTGAGCACGATGCCATGTTTGATTTAAGCAAATGCTCATTATCCTGAAAATGTGACAGATACTCAGGCAATCCGGTCTCACAGTTTAATGCCACACACTCACACTCTGTCTTTGACTCATAGAAGGTCTTAAAATCAAAAGGAAATTCCTTTAAGGCATATTCCACAACAAGCTTGTCAAGGTTAAGCACCTTCTTGTTCTCAAATAACTGTCCAAAGCCATAGTAGGATGGCTCATTTTCATGGGTTATTACCTGCTTTGAGCGTCCCTTCTGGCGGGCAACGAAATTGACTGCATTGCCCGCTCCTGCTGAGACTCCGACAACATAAGGAAAATCAATATTCTTTTCTAGGAGGAAATCCAACACGCCTGCGGTAAATATCCCGCGCATTGCACCGCCCTCAAGCACAATTCCTGTCTTTCCCATATGTTACACCATCACTTTCCCATATGTATCTCTACAAAATTACAGATATCTCCAACTGTCTTTAATTCATTTGTTGAGTCAAAATGTATGTTGAACTCATCCTCAACTGTTATTGCAAGCAGCATGAGGTTAAGAGAGTCGATACCAACATCTGTAGTAAGAACGCTGTCCTTTGTAATCTTAGATGTGTCTACCTGTGGCATAATTCTTTTAAGTATTTCAATCAGCTTATCAAATATCATCATTTGTCTCCTTCTATATAAACTCTTATAACACTTATTACTAATTTCTGGCTATCTTAAGTGAGCCTGTACGCTTAAAGTCCTCAGTACGAACAAGGAGCTTAAGCACTCTCTTAAATGGAGGAAGTGTAGCATTTACCTCGTCAACAACCTTCTTTAATTTCTCCTCTATCTGCTCTGGTGTGCAGTCAGCAAACTCTGGCATAAATGGAAGTATCTCTATACCAACAACGGTATTTCCGTTCATATCCATTTCTCTTACCATACAATCCTTAACCTCGGAATGTTTATAGAACAGCTCCTCTATCTCCTCAGGAGATACATTTTCACCGTTAGGAAGAATTATAAGATTCTTAATTCTACCTGTGATGTAAACCCAGCCTTCCTCATCTATATGAACAAGGTCACCTGTCTTGAACCATCCATCCTCAAATACCTCTGCTGTCTTTTCAGGATCCTTGTAATATTCGTTCATTACATTGTCACCCTTAATCCACAGCTCTCCATCTACAACCTTGTACTCCTGCTCAGGATAAATGTGTCCCATAGAATCAGGCTTGATATCTGTATTACAGTTACCGCAGGTAAGGTTTGCACCCTCCGTAAGTCCATAGCCTGCAAGCATATTTATTCCATACTCTCTTGCCATTGCCATAAGACGAGGAGGAACAGGTGCAGCACCGCACATGATAGCATTTAAGTCTCCTAAGAAAGCCTTGCCCTTAACTCTTGCAATGTTGAGTATTATCTCTACAAGTCCAGGAACAAGTATAAGACATGTAGGCTTAACTACAGGAATATCTCCAACTGCTGCCTTCATGTCTGTACATGTATAAATAAGTGAACCTGTATACAGACAGCTAAGGAAGCCCATAACAGAGCCAAATATATGTGAGAGTGGAAGCATAGCTATATATCTGTTATTCCATACCTGAGTAGTTCTGAATACTCCGTTATAAGAGCCACGCATCAATGCTCCGTGATTTAAAACAGCACCCTTAGGAGCACCTGTTGTTCCGCCTGTGAAATATATAGCTGCCACTGTGTCCTTCTTGACATCTCCGAAATCAGCCTCAGTATCACCTATTGATGATGCAGCAAATATCTTACATGGAAGCCCCTCTGTGAGTGACTTAAACTCGTCTGCCACAAACATTGCTGCAAGCTCAAACTTAACAGAAATACCCTTCAATGCATCTGCACCGAGAGCATTTGGAAGCATGATAAGTGTGTATCCGGCAGTTGTAACTGCGAGATAAAGCTCCATTGCGTCAAGGTCATTTCTAGCCATAACTGCAACCTTAGCACCCTTCTCAATACCCTGTGCATATAAAAATGCTCTTCTTCTTGCAACTCTGCTATATAACTCCTTGTATGTATAGGTTGTTGTCTTATCACTGATAGCAGGAAGGTCTGCGTAATCATTCACACATTTCTTCATAAGGTCTACTATTGTTGGGAGATATGGCAATCTCTCTCTGTCCTCTGGCTTAAGCATTTCATAAAAATAATTACTCATTTTTTACTTCTCCTTTTATCCTATTAATTATTGTCCTGAAACGGTTACTTTCCTTTGTAAGATACTCTGCATTCATGCCCTTGCCCTCTTCACTAAGTACCATAGGCTTCCCCACATATACATGCAGACGCTTTCCAAATAATTTGTGGTACTCTCCATCTATATAAACCGGAACAACAGGTGCTCCAGTCATAACTGAAAGCATTGCAAAGCCTGACTTAAACTCATCCATCTCGCCAGTCTTAGATGTATGTCCCTCAGGGAAAATAATTACATCATTGCCTGCTTTTATACTTGTGACTGCCTCTCTAAGCCACGCTGTATCAAGACCAAACCTGTCAATTGGAATACAATTAGTTCCGGTAGTTACCCATTTAACAATTCCCTTTTCCATCCAGTCCTTAGCCATAAGCAAAGCACTTCCACGAAACAGGGTAAGCATCATCTGACCATCATTGTGACAAGTGTGATTTGAAACATATATGACCGGCTGTGCAGCTATCTTCTCCTTAGTGTCCTTCCCCAGATAAACTATCTTAGGTCTGAACATCCCAATCAGCCAGGTATACATCAGTCCTCTTCCAAAACAGGCACTTGCACTATACAGACCAGCTTTTTTGCCCGATTTTTCTTTGCCCTTCATTCATATCCCCGCCTATCAATAAATTTAGTAACACATGTTACTTTTCTGCATTTTATGATATAATTTGAGCTTGTACAACGGTCAAAAAATCATTATTCGTTACTTAAGTAACAAATGTGTGAAAAATGTATATTTATGTTTCAATTTGTCGAATTTTAGGAAATAACATAAGTGGGTATCATATCAGATAACATAGCTTTGTACAGTAAAAAGAAAGGATTTAATCATGGATAAAAGAACTCAGAAAACTAAAGCCTGTATTCTTCAGGCAATGATTAAGCTGCTTGAAAAAAAGGCTCTTGATGACATAACAATTACCGAGATTGCGGAAACTGCCAACATAAACCGCAAGACCTTCTACGCACACTATAACTCCGTTCAGGATGTAATAGAGGAAACCGGAAATGAAATAGCGGACAATCTTCTCACACTGTGCAAGGAGATGAGCAATGACTACAGCATATTGAATCCAGATATTCTGTTTCGCTGTCTCAATATACTTGCAAACGGCAATCCTGAGCAATTCGGAGCAATATTTGGAAATACGAGAAATACAGTAATCCTGCATCAGTTCACAGACATACTTTGCCGACATATTCAGCGTTCACTTGAAGATGCATCAACCATCAAGCTTAACAACGAAGCCTATGTGCCATTTATGGCAGCATTTATTGCTGGTGGTCTTATGAACACCTACCGTGAATGGGGCAAAAAAAATCCCGAGGTTAATCTGGATGAAGTTACTCAACTTACATCCAGATTAATAATCTCGGGAATACAATCTGAACTAAACCATAGCCTTCTTGATAGCAGCCATTAATTCATCATATGTCTCATATGCAGGTAAGTCAGGATTATCAGCCTTAATCTGGTCTGTACTCTTGAAGAGGAAGCCTGCCTTACTTGCGTAAATCATTCCAAGGTCATTGTGGCTGTCACCACTTGCTATAGTGTCATAGCCTATTGACTGGAGTGCCTTTACAGTTGTGAGCTTTGACTGCTCGCAGCGCATCTTGAAGCCTGTAATCTCTCCATTCTCTGCTACCTCAAGTGAGTTACAGAATATTGTAGGCCATCCAAGCTTCTTCATGAGTGGACTTGCAAACTGTGTAAATGTATCGCTTATTATTATAACCTGACATATTGAACGAAGCTCATCTAAGAACTCCTTAGCACCCGGCATAGGATCTATCTTAGCTATTGTCTCCTGTATCTCCTTAAGTCCAAGACCATGCTCCTTAAGAATTCCAAGTCTCCAGTTCATAAGCTTATCGTAGTCCGGTTCATCACGGGTTGTTCTCTTAAGCTCAGGTATTCCACTTGCCTCCGCAAATGCAATCCATATCTCAGGAACTAATACACCCTCTAAATCCAAGCATGTTATGTACATAGCAAATATCCTCCGTTATAATGTTCTCGTTGTGATGTTTCAAATAAAATACTTTGTCATTATATCATTATTTTACCCATCATGGAACTGTTTTTTATAATGGAGGATATTTTATTAATTACATTGCTTCTTTAATCTGCTCATATATTCCGTCAGCATCAAGCTTGTACTTCTTAAGAAGCTCCTTAGCCGGACCTGACTCTCCAAATGTATCTCTTACACCAATTCTTGTAAGCTTTGTAGGACACTTCTCAGCAAGCACCTCAGCTACAGCACTTCCAAGACCACCGATAATTGAATGCTCCTCAACGGTAAATACTCTTCCGGTTGCAGATACAGCCTTGACAACAAGCTCCTCATCTATAGGCTTGATTGTGTGAATATTAATTACCTGAGCATCTATTCCGTCTGCGGCAAGCTTATCTGCTGCCACAAGTGTTTCTGATACGCAAAGACCGGTTGCAAATATTGTTATATCCTTACCAGGTCTTAACTCTACGCCCTTACCAATCTCAAATTTATATGTTGCCTCATCATTGATTACCGGAACAGCAAGTCTGCCAAATCTAAGATAGCAAGGTCCATCATACTCGTAAGCTGCCTTAACTGCTGCTCTTGCCTCAACGTCATCACAAGGATTGATTACAACCATACCTGGGATTGTTCTCATAAGTGAGATATCCTCGTTACACTGATGTGTTGCTCCGTCCTCACCTACAGAAATACCAGCGTGAGTTGCTCCTATTTTTACGTTAAGGTGTGGATAACAGATAGCATTTCTTACCTGCTCAAATGCTCTTCCTGCTGCAAACATTGCAAATGAACTCATAAATGGTACATAGCCTGCTGTTGACATTCCGGCAGCAATACCAGCCATGTTTGCCTCAGCGATACCACAATCTATATGTCTCTCTGGAAATGCCTTCTTAAATATACCGGTCTTAGTTGCTGCTGCAAGGTCAGCGTCCAAAACAACCAGATTATCATGTTCTTTTCCAAGCTCAACTAACGCATTACCATAGCTGTCTCTTGTTGCAATCTTATCTCCTAACATAATGCGTCACCTGCCTTTCCAAGCTCATCCATTGCTATTGCATATTCCTCATCATTTGGAGCTTTACCATGCCAGCCTGCCTGATCCTCCATAAATGATACGCCCTTACCCTTTACGGTGTGAGCTATAATAGCTGTTGGCATACCCTTTGTTGCCTTAGCCTCCTTAAATGCCTTGTCAATCTCATCAAAGTCATTACCATTGATGTTGATTACATGGAATCCAAATGCTGCAAACTTCTCATCTATAGGATAAGGTGAGCATACCTCTGCAACTGAACCATCTATCTGGAGATTGTTGTTATCTACTATTACAAGAAGGTTATCTAACTTACGGTGACCTGCGAACATTGCAGCCTCCCATATCTGACCTTCCTGAATCTCACCATCTCCGCACAGACAGTAGGTTCTGTAATCTTTGCCGCTCATCTTAGCTGCAAGTGCCATACCAACTGCTGCTGAAAGTCCCTGACCGAGTGAGCCTGATGACATATCAACTCCCGGAATGTGCTTCATATCAGGATGTCCCTGCAATATAGAACCAACATGTCTCAAGGTCTTAAGCTGCTCTACCGGAAAATATCCTCTAAGAGCAAGTGCTGAATAAAGTCCCGGTGCTGTGTGTCCCTTTGAGAGAACAAAACGGTCTCTGTCCTCTGCCTTAGGATTGGCAGGATCAATATTCATCTCCTCAAAATAAAGGTATGTGAAAATATCTGCTGCTGAGAGTGAGCCGCCCGGATGTCCAGCCTTCGCACTGTGTACGGAAGTGACGATACCTTTTCTGACTTCAACAGCCATTTTCTGGAGTTTTAATTTGTCCATATCATCTCTGTAATCTACTATAGATTACTACTCCTTTCTATTATTATAAAAGTTTTTACTCACCAAATACAGCCTTATAATCCTTCTGGAATTTCTCAATACCTGCATCAGTAAGCGGATGCTTTGTCATCTGCTCAATTACTGAATAAGGAACTGTAGCTATGTCTGCACCGGCAAGAGCACAATCTGTAACATGAATCGGATTACGAACTGATGCACAGATAATCTCTGTATCAAGCTGATAATTCTCGAATATTGTCACAATGTCCTGTATAAGGTTTACACCCGTTGTGCTTATGTCGTCAAGTCTTCCTAAGAAAGGAGATACATAAGTTGCACCTGCTCTTGCTGCAAGAAGTGCCTGATTAGCTGTAAAAATAAGTGTAACATTAGTCTTAATTCCTTCTGATGAAAGAACCTTTACTGCCTTAAGACCTTCTACAGTCA
>CAVELH010000019.1:0-24914 GCA_963616385.1 bacterium
GTAATCAGTAAATGTAGGACATCCGTCTATCGGAAGCTTACCTGTTATCTGGCACAGAGAAATTGTCGTTATTCCTGCCGGTCTCTCAAAGTCAGCCGCAGGATCCTGATTTTCCATAACGGCAATCTGATCCATGATATCTCTCCACATATACTTATGTGTTGTTCCATCACTCATTGACATATTAGAGTCATAACCCATCCAGATAGAAGCTGTGTAATATGGTGTCATACCACAGAACCATAAATCGTAATGCTGCGATGTTGTACCCGTTTTACCGGCACAGGTGATACCAGACCTCATCTTAGCAGGTGTACCAGTACCACTGTTTACAACAGATTTCATAGCCTCAATGAGCTGGAATGCTGTTGTGTCCTTTATTACTCTGTGAGTTGTTGGTGTTGTATTATCAATTACCACATTGCCATCATGGTCTAAAACCTGTGAATAATATACCGGTTTGGTGTAAACACCGCCGTTAGCTATACATGCGTATGCGGCAGTCATCTCATATGTCGTAACACCATTAGTAAGTCCACCAAGTGCTGCGGACTGAGTTTTATCTGTCATTACTGTTCCATCAGAGGATACCTCATTGTCAACCAGATATTCAAAACCAAGGTCTATCAGGTAGTCGTATGCAACCTCAGGTGTAACCTTCGTTATCGCCTTAACCGCCAGAATATTCATGGAGTTCTGTATACCTTCCCTGACTGAACAATATCCCTTATATGAACCATTCCAGTTCTGTAAAGGTGCTCCATTTGCATAGGTTGTAGGCTCATCCTTAAATGAAGATGCAAGGCAGCCAAGTCCTGTATCTATAAGCGGCAGATATGCAGCTACTATCTTGAAGGTAGAACCCGGCTGTCTAGGTGAGCCTGTCGCTCTATCTAACGCCAAGTCTGATGTCTTTTTACCACGTCCACCAACGATAGCCTTAACATATCCCGTCTTTTGATCCATAATTGTAAACGAAAACTGTGGCTGTGGTGCTACCTGAAAATTCTCCTCAATAAATGTATATCCCGTCTCGTCAAGCATTGCCTCCTTGAACTGGTCAGCGGCAGCTCTTGCGGCATCCTCATTTGCATATATCTGATTATACTTTGAGTTACCGGTTATGGACTGGAAATAATATATCAAATCATATATTCCGTAATTATGCTGCTCCTTATTCTCATCCGCAAGCGTAAGCTCATATGACAAACCAACCTTATCAGTAGCACTTAAGTAGCTTGTATCATTAATTACTGTATCACATATATCCTGAATTGCTTTATCCTGTACAGAGTAAATAGTATATCCACCTGTATATATCATAGTCTCTGCTTCATTCTTTGTGCAGCCATAAAGCTCCATAAAATCTGAGGTAAGACGATTAAATATCTCATCCTCATAATATGTTGTTGCTGTAACGTTTGCATTCTGTATATCATTCTGAGTCTTTATTCTTGCATAAACATCATCAGCAAGAGCCTCATCATACTGAGCCTGTGTAATATACTCGAGCTCAAGCATCTTTTCAAGCACAAGCTTTCGTCTCGCAGCACTCTCCTCAGGATATGCAACAGGATCAAACTGTACAGGATTCTGTGTGATTCCTGCTATTGCTGCAATCTCTGATATAGTAAGCTCATCCAATTCCTTGTTAAAATACTTCTCTGACGCTGCCATAATTCCATACGCACCACGTCCAAGATATATTGTGTTAAGGTAGTATTCAACTATCTCTTCCTTGGAGTACTTCTTCTCTAACTCAAGAGCAAGATACTGCTCCTGAATCTTACGCTCAAGTCTGTCCATAAATGTAATCTCATCAAGACCTACATTGAACACCTGATTCTTTATAAGCTGCTGTGTAAGTGTACTTGCACCCTCATCAAAATTACCGGTTGCAATGCCTTTTACTCCGGCACGAAGAATACCCTTGACATCAATACCATTATGAGACCAGAATCTCTTGTCCTCTATCGCAACAAATGCATTAACTACATCTGTAGGTATCTCATCATAGTATACATACTCTCGGTTAGAGCCACTGGTCGAAAACTCTCTCGTAACAGTTCCGTTCTGGTCACAGATTACTGATTTATAACCCTTTGGCATAATATTAATCTTGTTTACGTCAGGAGCGTTATCAAGTATACCCTTCATCATACCAAATGCCGCACCGGCACCCGCTATTATCACAATAACTATTGTGACAAGCAGAGCTTTGAATATATTGACAAGTACCTTCCTCGTGTTTCTTTGCGATTTGGAAACAAGTTTCTTTTGCTTATTAATTGTTTCCTGTTTTGCATAGCCCATGAAGCTGCCTCCTTAAATTCTCGTAATTGCTATATAATATCCTAGTAATATATATCAAACTATAAACCACAAAATTATTCATAATTATACCAAATGCATTTAGTAAATACAAGTATTATCCTATTTTTAATTCTTGACCTCAGGTATTTGATATATACAAAAGTCCTTATATCATTTTCAAATATTTTATGATATAATTTACATATTTAAAGGAACCAAGGAGGAAACATTTATGCGTGGATTTGTAGGCACAAGCAACGCCTCTGATACAGAAAGTGCAATATCAGAAGCAACTTCCGGTCTTAGAAATGCGGACTTACTTATACTGCTTGCCCCTTATGCAAAGGCCAGCCAGGCGGCTGCCCTGCTATCTGAGAGATATCCATCCGTACCTATGATAGGCACTTGTGGTGCTTCTATAGCCAAGTCATCCATCTCTGACGATCAGCTTGTTGTTATTGGATTCGCAGGGGTAACCGTTTCATGCGGTTTAATTGACGATGTAAGAACATCACCTGTAACATCAATTAAAAGCTTTGAGGACAACTTAAAAAGCATAAGTCCTAATTCATCGAATACTATATGTATGGAATTTGTGACAGGCTCAGAGGAGAAGGTTATGACAACCATCAATTCTGTTTTGTCACGTTATGATATCTCATTGCTGGGAGGTTCATCAGACAATGTTCCTCTTGGTGAGAAGCACATCGTTATATATAACGGCAAAACTTATAATAGAAGCTGTGTTTATGCATTCATAAGAAATAATGCAGGTAAGATTAAGCTTTTTAGCGAGAACATATACGAGCCGCTAAGCCGTAAGCCTTACATGGCAACCTTAGTTGACACCAACACCAAGACATTGTTCCAGCTAAATGATATTCCGGCATACGAGGTGTACTCTGAGGAAACCGGCTGCGATAAGGATTCCATAATTGACAACATGGTTAAAAATCCTCTTGGTCGTGCCATCGGTGATGATATATACATAACTGCCACCAAATCCCTTGATATGAATGGTGTTATGTTTAACTATAAAGCCCTATACGAAAATGACCGCGTTTATATAATGAAGCTTGGTGATTACAGAGATATACACAGCAATACTGTGCAGGCTATTCAGAACGAAACAAACCGTGTATCATTTATATTTGGACTTGAGGATGCAAACCGTCTTAAGCTTTTTGCAGACGACGAATACCTGAGTGATTATACCGATTCAATGTCTGCACTTGGCTGCTTTGCTGCACTGATTACCACAAGCCAGCAGTGTAACAGGCAAAATTGCAACCAGACACTTGTATGCGCTGTTTTCGAGTAATTATTAGGAGGTTATTATGTTTAAGAAAAAAGAAGTTTCACATGCTGTACCTCTTGAGACAGAAAGTGGTGCTGCGCTTCAGGAAAGCTTATACCCTATAAGCTATATGTCCAAATGCCTTAAGGACACAAGGAAGTCTCTTATGCAGGAGGATTTAAACACAAGCAATCAGATTAATGAAATTCAGGATTCATTTGATACAATATTAGAGCAGTCCGACAGAATTATAGACAGTATGGACACAATCAAGGATAAGTTCAACAACATCGTGAGTGTCTCCTCACAGATTGAGGGAAGTGTAAATGATGTATTAGACGCAACCTCACAGGCAAGTGACAACGTAGACAGCTTACAGGAGAGCTCAGCTAACGTTATACAGGATTTTGAGCGCGTAATACAGGTTCTCGGCAATTTCCAGAAGAGCTTTGATGAAATTCAAGAGACAATGTCAGGAATCATAGGCATTGCCAACCAGACCAATATGCTGTCGTTAAATGCTTCTATAGAGGCAGCAAGAGCTGGTGAGCATGGCCTTGGCTTTGCTGTAGTTGCAACCGAGGTAAGCACTCTCTCATCAGAGATTAAGAAGCTTGTCGATACGGTAAATGCCAACATGGCACTTTTAAAGCAGGATGCCGCAGACCTTAACGCTTCAATGGAGACAGCCAACAAGATGCTCTACCACGAACAGGAGCAGGTTTCACAGACTAATGTCTTATTCAACAACATCAAGCACTCTGTAAATGGTGTAAGAGAGGTTCAGAAAGCCATAGCAGACTATGTAGATGACTGTAATCAGGCTGCTGACCTTATACAGGAGGATGTGGAAAGTGCAAAGGATAACTACGTTGAGGTATCAGATAACATCAATAAATTATCCTCTGATATAACTAGGAAGAATCTTCTATATGAAGATATGGCTAACATCCTTGAACAGGTAGAGCCTATAGTTGAAGACATAAAGACTAACAACAGATAATTCACATACATAAGCATATTAATAAGCTGATTACATTCGCTGTAATACAATACCTGCAGTGTTTGAAATCAGCTTTTTTAATTCTTCCATATTAAATGCACGAAGCAAAGGTACCAAGGCTTTCTCCTCACATTTTACACCCGAATGGGTCTCATTTAAAAATGTAAGCATATCGCGAAGCCTGTCCTTACACTTTTCATTCTGCACCTCTTCTATTCTACCATAATCAATAACATCTGTATCGATATCAAGCTCCGGTATACCGTATACATCAACCAGATAACCATTAATTCTGTCATAATCGCCATAGTAATACTCGTCAGAGAAGAATGTGTCACGGGCTACCCGCTCGTCAGTGTCAAGATTATGCACCCATTTTACCTTGTCATAATCATCGCATATCGTTCCATTATCATCATAAAATGTGTAATGCTCCTTCCAATAATATGAAACAAAATTATAATCAAGCAGTAAATGGGAATAATACCCAAGCACATAAGGTTCATCCATTCTACCACCGTATTTAGATAAAAACATATCAAGGTCTGGTTTTCTCACAAAATGAGTCAGCATGTCATCCGTCCAAAAATGACTTCTCTGCTTATGTCCTGTTTTCTCTGTGTCAGGAACAATACTTCCAATTCTGTACATATATCCAAATTTATCTGACGTATGGTTAATCTTCTTAAGTACCTCTTCTGCCATGGCAAGATGAATTATATAACCCGGCATAATCTCACCCCCGACAGCATATCATCATCCAAAAATACATTGCCAAGCTTGCTTTTGCCTGTTTCTGTGACAGTATTACCAGAAGAATACAATTCAACCTTATGTACCGGCTTAGGCAAATCACTCTCCATAACCTTATTCATGTCATTATAGAACAGCTTCTCCATAATACCATTAATCAATGTCTTATTATCATCAACAGTCTTATCCTCCACATATGTTTCCTCATCGACCTTATCTATGCATCTTACATATATATCCGACTCTGTTCCAAGTCCTCTTCTGACAAAAATGCGTCTGAACTCCTCCAATGAATTTATCCTCTTAGAGATTGTGTCTGTCACATCTCCCGACAAGGTCTCACCAACTGCAACCGCATATACATATGCACCGGTTGTAGTTTTAAGATGTCTTAGAAATGAATACACAGCAAGTGAGCTTCCCCACATATGTGTAGGAAATACTATGCCTATTGTGTCCGCATCAACAATACCACCATCATATTCGATATACTTCATAAGCTTAGCGTGCTTTAAGCTTTTACATATGTATCTTGCTATCTCGCGACCTGCATCCATCTTACGGAGCCTCCCCAACAAAGGTGAATTTTCCATATCTGATACATAGTACACATAATGTTTATCCATTGAACTCCCCATGTTACCTCCTCACCAAAGACTCGTAAAATGTTCTAAACGAATATCTAAGGTACTCCTCTTTGTTCATCTTGAGCTTGCCTTCTATCTCGCTCCTTTTTCTCTCTGCGACCTGTATAATTCCGCCTATTGCCGACCAGACATACATTACTGTAGGCTTAAGGTCTATATCATCTCTGATGTCCTTATTGTTAATTCCCTTAAGCAGCAGTTGCTCTATCAGATAATTAAGCTCCTGCCCAACAGATTGGGTTTCGATCCTCTTCCTGCTGTTCGTCATGTTAATCTCGCCCATAAGGCTTGCATAATACTTAGGGTATTTCTCTTGAAATGCGACAAGTAAATCACACAATCTATAGTAAGCAGTCTCAAAATCCTTGCTTCCGGCTATGCATATCTCCATCTCACTTATAAGGATATCCATATAATCTCTTACTATGGAATTATAGATATCCTCCTTACTCCGAAAGTAAACATATATGGTTGACTTACTATAGTCTGCCAGAGAAGCTATGTCATCCATTGTTGTCTTGTCAACACCCTTGGTATCAAACAGCTCCTTGGCAGCGGCAACAATGTTTTCTCTGTTAAATTGTTCTAATGCCTCTCTCTTCCTTGCACCCATATCAACCCCCATACACCCCGATATATGGTTATCATCTACGATTTTACCCTATATGCTCATCATCCTATGATTTGCATACATAACACTCAATAAGCCAAATAAATATCATCAGACCATCATCAATATGACTTAACAGGCACTAATTTATTGTACTTATCTTTCAATAATCATACTTACAGTATAATAATCATAATAATATTATTATTTTTGTACTTTATTTATACTTATTGTACTATTAGTTCGATTTACTGTCAATACAATTTCTCATTTGTGCAAGAAGTTTTTTTTCAAGCCTGCTGACCTGTACCTGACTTATTCCAAGAACTGTGGCAACCTCAGTCTGTGTTTTATCCTGAAAATATCGAAGTTCTATAAGCTTTTTCTGTTTTTCATCAAGTCCACTCATCGCCTGCTCTATGAGCATACGATTCATAAGCCCGTCGGCAGTTTTCTCCGACTCTGTCTCATCAGCAAGCTTGTCCATAAGATAGCTCTCACTTCCATCATGTCCATGTACAACCTGATATATAGACTCTATCTCTCTGTTTGCCTCAGTTGCCATTACAATATCCTCTATGTCCATACCACTCTCTGCCGCAAGCTCTTCCAAGGTAGCCTCCCTTCCAAGCTTTATCGCAAGTCTCTCTCTCGCCTGACTTATCTTATATCCATTTTGTTTTAATATTCTCGATACCTTTATCATCCCGTTATCGCGCAAAAATCTTTTTATCTCTCCCGATATAAGCGGTACAGCATAAGTAGAGAATTGCACCTCATATGAAAACTCGAACCTGTCTATTGCTTTTAAAAGTCCTATACATCCTATCTGATATATCTCCTCCAAGTCATATCCTCGTCCCATAAATCTTCTCGCTATACTCCAAACCAATCCCGTATTTTCTGAAACTATCTTTTCCTTTGCAGCTTTGTCCCCTTTTCTTGCAAGCTCAAATAGTTCCACATTATTCATTTATTCAAATGGATGCCGTCCGGCTCCAATCTCCTTCCACATTTTTACGACTGTTCCCTCACCATATGTAGATAAAACCTCTAGCTTATCCATAAATGCCTCCATAAATGAAAAGCCCATACCGGACCTCTCCTCACCAGGCTTTGTTGTATACATAGGCTCCATAGCCTTTTCAACATCCTCTATTCCTTTGCCATAATCCGTAATCTCAATGTATACCTTCCTGTCAGTCACGCTCGCCTTTATGCGGACCATGCCATCCATATTTTCATATCCGTGTATTATAGAATTAGTTACTGCCTCAGATACGGCTGTTTTTACATCCGATACCTCCTCAAGTGTAGGATTTGTCCCTGTTATAAACGCAGCTACAACCATTCTCGCAAAGCTCTCATTCTGTGCCACACTGCTAAATTCAACTACCATTTCGTTCGTATTACTCATAATATCCTCCCTCTACCAACTCCCTCATAATGTCATCCTTTGTATCACATTTGTTCACTATCCTGTATATTCCGGACATATAAAGGAGCTTATCTATAGAATCCGATACGTTAATCACATAAACCTTTCCTCCCTTATCATGAACACGCCTGAATCTTCCTGTTATAAGCCCAATTCCAGAGCTATCCATAAAATTAGTTTTTTCAAAATCAAAAATAAGATATTTCACATTATCATCAGCAAATACAGCCTCACTCTTTTTCTTAATGTTTTCTGCCGCATAATGATCAAGCTCACAAGGCAGGTAATAAATCATTATTCCATTTTCAACTTCATAATATTTCATCCATCATCACCCTCTAATTACTTATTTTCAGTCTTAAACCCACAAATTTCGTCAAAAAAAGAAAGCGAAAATATTTTCGCTTTCTTTTGTGTTTTATTTATTAACTTTTGTGCATTGCTACTGCTATTGCTTATATATACATATTGAAATCTACTCGTTAGAAATCATGTTCTGTAAATCTTCATCTGACATACCACTCTTGATATCAGAATAATCCGGCATAGGGTTGTCAGTTCCGACCTCCATATTGAGAAGATTATCAATCTGTGCATTCAGTGAATCAATCTCACTCTTAAGCTCTGTTATAGATGCATTCTTAGCAGCAAGCTCCTCGCTGTATTCCTTGGTTAGCTGCTCATTCTCCTTCTTAAGCTTCTTCTTCTGAGACGGAACTATAACGAAGAATAACAGTAAAATCCCAAGCACAAGACCAACTATAACATATAGTCCTGAATATCTTGCGAATCTCACCTCACCAAAAGCACCCATCTTAACAGTACTCTCTTTATAGTGGTCTGTAATAGCCTTTATGAGCTGGCTTCCAACTGAGCCGCCACTATTCTTGGTCTGCTCCTCAGCTACCGCAATCTCCTCTGTATAATCATCCTCAAACAATCCGTCATCTTCAACAGACTCGTTTCTCATCTGGATAATATTCTCATCAGTGCTTCCCATCTCATGCAGATAATGTATAGCAACAGGATTAGCCTTATCAATCTTAAGTACTCTTCTTAAGGTTGTTCTTGCCTTCTCATAGTTATCTCTCTGAATATATATGAGGGAAAGCAGCAGATATCCCTTAACAAAATGCGGATTGGCACTTAAAGTACTCTTAAGCTGTATTATAGCTAAATCATAATCTCCACTCTGTGCATATCCGAGTGCCATATTATATTTCCTGGCTATCTGGTCAACATTGTCAAGCTGTGTAGGATCTTGTCTTAGCTCCTTTAAGTAATGTGAGGCAAGATTGTTGGTGGTCTGGTAATTCACACTGAGTACCCAATGGCTGAGTGCCATAACTATCTCGCCCATCTCATAATAGATAAGTCCTATAAGATTTCTCGCCATAACATTCTTCTTATTATATCTAAGCGACATATTAAGTGATTCTATAGCTCCTGACAAATCCCTTGCAGATGCCTTATCATAACCCACATTATAGTAATAATCAGAGGTATTATAAGCCTTTCGCAAAACCTGTATAGGCATATGACAGCCTGAGCAATATCCAGTTTTTCTTATCTGTGCTCCACAATTGGGGCATAGAACAGGTCTTTTGGTTGCCATACTTATCTCCTCATACGTCCTGCATACTGGTTTGCCTGTGATGCATTTACCTGCTTAATCTCCTCTGTTACCTGTGTAATTATATCACTGATATCACGCAAATCATTATTGTATATTGCCTCCTCTGCCTGATTAACCTCTGGCATAGGCTGATATCTTTTTAGTTCCTCTTCAAAATTAATCATTATTACAAAACCTCCGCTGCAATCTTCTTGATGCTTCCGATAAGGTATAGAGAACCAACGCAGAATAATATTCCATCAGTTCCATTAACAGAAGCAACCCCTCGAAGAAATGCATTTCGTATATCATCATCATAATATACAGCAATCTCCTTGCCATCAGGCTTCTTCGCAAGATACATTCTGAACAAACCAGCTATATATTCTGATGATATTCCCCTGCTTGAATCAAGAGCCGTGACATAAATTTCCTTTAAATCAAGGCTCTCACATATCTGTCTAATCATAGGTTCATAATCTTTATCCCCCGCAACAGCAAACAGAAGCTTCTTATCCCTGTCATCATATAGACCATTAACGCTCTCGATAAACCTGTCTATCGCATCAGGGTTGTGTGCTCCGTCAAGCACTACATTCGCTGCAATTTTCTCCATACGTCCCGGCCACGAAAATGCATCAAGCGCAGTCTGTATTACATTCTGCTCGATAGGATGTCTGCCGGCAAGAGTGTTGCACACCTCTATTGCAGTCATGGCGTTATCAACCTGATACAGTCCAAGTCCCTTCGGAAGATTAAGATTATTGTATTTATAATACCGATTATAGATTGAAAAATCAATGGTTTTATCTGTGAATTCATTTATTATATATTCTGTTTTTGCGACATTTATTGCCTCTGCCTTCATAAGCTCAGCCTGAGCCTCAATAACCATATCAGCTTCTAACTCACCGGTGTTATATATAACAGGAGTATTCTCCTTAATGATTCCCGCCTTTTCCCATGCGATATCTCTTATATTGTCACCTAAATATTTCATGTGGTCAAGACCTATAGATGTAATAGCTGTAGCTATAGGCTTTAAGACATTAGTTGCATCCAGCCTTCCACCTAAGCCTGTCTCATAAACAACATAATCAGGTCTCTTCTTATCAAAGTAAACTGCTGCCATAGCAAAAATGTATTCAAAATATGACAGATGAAGCTTGCCCATTCTGACAGCCTCATCTACCTTATTCTTTACAGCATAACAACATTCCACAAAGTCCTCATCACTTATATCTGTTGCTATTATCTGTGTTCCATCCTCCGTATCAACAGGCTCATGTATGCTTATTCTCTCATTTACCTTCATTAAATGTGGGGATGTAAACACACCAACTCTGTAACCTTTTGCACAAAGTATAGCTGCAATAAACTGCGCAGTAGAGCCCTTTCCATTTGTTCCGGCTATGTGGATTGCCCTTCTGCTGTTCTCAGGGTGTCCAAGTCTTTCCAACACATCCATGAGATTGTCATTTCCCGATTTATTTCTTCCATTGATATGTGGTCCGAACATCGGTATATTCTCTATATATTCTGTCGCTTCCTTGAAGTTTTTCTCTATCATTACATTCCAGCTCTTTTCTGTTATCTGTTATCAACCTTTTCTGGGTACAGGTCATGATTTACCAATCTGTTATATGCCACTGTCTCCCATTTTGTACCCGGCTTTCCATAATTGCAATATGGATCTATTGATATTCCTCCTCTTGGAGTGAATTTGCCCCATACTTCAATATACTTAGGCTCCATAAGCTTAATTAAATCCTTCATGATTATATTTACACAGTCCTCATGAAAATCACCGTGATTTCGAAAGCTGAATAAATACAGCTTTAAAGATTTGCTCTCCACCATTCTTTCTCCGGGAACATATGAAATATATATAGTAGCAAAATCCGGCTGTCCTGTTATAGGGCAGAGACTTGTGAACTCCGGACAGTTAAATTTAACAAAATAATCATTATCAGGATGCTTATTTATAAATGTTTCCAATATATCTGCTGAATAATCAGTAGGGTACTGTACCTTTTGATTGCCAAGTAATGTTACACCATCTGTTTCATTTGCGTTTCTAGACATTTCTATTCCTCCTGTATTCTTATATCTTTGCACATTCGCTTATTGTAATATATCTTATTATTAATATCAACTGTTTTTAAGTGGTACTTCCTTATCCAGAGAAAACGAATATAGAAGCCTTTCAGTTACGGGACGGGCTAAAAGCTTCTCCAAAGTCTCTGCATAATACACAAGCTGTGCCTTGTATCTTCCTATAAGCGTCTCCTCATCGGCTCTGTCTGTCTTATAATCCATAAGAATGATATTCCCATCCTCATAGAAATAGGCATCAACTATTCCCTGCACTATAACTATATCATCTGTAGATAAAATATCCTCACCATCATACAGCTCATGTACCGGTATTCCAACCGAGAACTGCTTTTCTTTATATAGCTCACCTCTTTTTGCAGCAGCTATCATTCTTACACCCAGCCCACTCGTCAATAGCTTTTCTATCTTAGAGGTGTTTATTGCCGAAAGCTCCCTCTCATCCATTATATTATCCTGACTAAGCTTCTGTTTAAATTCCTCTATAAACTTACTTGTATCGTCTGTCTCCTGTAATTTATCAAACGGAAACAGCTCCATGAATTTGTGTACTATTGTGCCCCGCTCTGCTCCTGTAAGCGAGCTGCCACTATTCTCCCTGCTCTCTGTTGATGGTTTGGCAAACTCTGTGTCCATATCATAGCCCTTACCATCATATGCCTTCATCTTCTTAATATCAGATATAGACATCTTACTTCTTATTAAGGTATATCGCTCATAAGGGTATTTGTAGCTTAAATCCTTCTTTATCTTCTCGTATATATCATCGGCTTCTGCCAGACAAGCCCTTTCTTTAAGCTCGCTTGCTGTATATCCCTTTCTTGCAGCAAGGTCAATCATCCTATCTGATATATCATCTGCTGATATAATCTTAACATTAATTATATCACCCATATCAAATCTCTTTATGAGCTTATCGTATCTCATCATTCCTGCGATAAGAAGATTCATAAAGCCTGCCGCATCCTGCCTTATGCTGTACGGAAGTAAGGTCTCGTCATGCTCACAAATACTTATATATTTATCCCTAAGCTTTTCTATATCGCTTGTATATCCGGTCATTATAAGCTTTTCCTTAGCTCTTGTCATAGCGACATATAATACTCTCTCCTCCTCTGCCATACTCTCCATCTTTGTATTCATACGGAAGAAGTCTCTTAACAGTGAATTCTTCTTATATCTGCCCTTTCTCTCCATAACCATTGAAGCAAGATAGTAATCACTGTTAATAAGAAGATTTTTCCTGTTATCACTCTGATTAAACTGTTTGCCAAGTCCACTCACAAAAACGATAGGATACTCTAATCCCTTACTCTTGTGCATGCTTATTATATTTACCATATTCTCATCAGCACCGAGCATATGACCCTCTCCAAAATCGACAGCGTTAATCTTAAGCTTATCTATATAGCGGAGGAAGTTAAAGAGTCCCTTATAATATCCATTTTCATAGCTTGCTGCCTTCTCAAGAAGCATATCAATATTGGCTTTTCTTCGTTCTCCCATAGGCATTGCCATCGCATATGTATAATATCCTGTCACGCTCAAAGCCTTCCATATAAGAGACGCTATAGACATATCTGTCTTATCATGCTTAAGTGTGTCTATTATATCTAATATAGCTGTAAGCTTATGTGCTATATCATCATCGTGGTCGAGCACATAGCACTCACATTTATCACATAGAAGCTCCACATTTAAAGCCTTTTTTTCTGCATACTTACACACTATGGCTAACTCATTTTCTGTAATATTACCCATAGGCGAAAGCAATACTGCCGCAAATGGTATATCCTGCCTGCTGTTATCAACTACAGACAGTAAAGACAATATGGTTCTAACCTCCACAGCATTGAAATATCCCTTAGGATCATCAAGATACACAGGTATTCCATTTGCGGTGAGGGTATTATATAATGGCTCACCTAACGCCTTTATACTTCTTGCAAGTATAACTATATCCCTGTACTCAGCCTTCCTGTAGCACATCTTATCGTCATCATATATATCTATGCCAGTTTCCTTATCTACAAGCTCCTTTATGCGGGCAGCAATCATCTCTGCCTCCTGAAGAAGAGGCTCATCCTTTGCCCCATCTATTATCATAAGCTCCGCATTTTGGCTTATATTCTTATCCGTGGCTTCCGGAAATTCTCTGGTAGGTACAAGTGCAACCGCCTCATTATACTCAATGCCGCCAAGATTTTCTCCCATTATCTGATAGAAGAAATAATTTACAGGCATAAGTACCACATCTCTTGAACGGAAATTATTCTTAAGCTCTATCTTAACCTCATTTCCGCTATCTTTAAACCTTTTGTATTTGTCTATAAAAAGGTCTGGTCTTGCCATTCTGAATCGATATATGCTCTGCTTTACATCGCCAACCATGAACATATTATATCTGTTTTCAAAAATTCCCGAAACCGAGCAAAGAATATCCTCCTGTATATAATTGCTATCCTGATACTCGTCTATGTATATCTCAAGATACCTTTTAGATATATCCTTTCCAACCTCGGATGGAACTGCCCTTCCACCCTCATCATAGCCTGCGCAGACAAGCTTATATGCCATATGCTCTACATCTGAAAACTCAAGTGTCTTTCTCTCATTTTTTTTCTCGCTGTATAAATCTATAAACTCCTGTACTAGTTCAAGAAGCGGTATAATATATTCTCTTATTCCCGCTATGTCCTGTAAAATGTTCTCCGGTGCCTGCTTGGCATTAATACCAGCTATTATATCTTTATAGGACGCTCTGATATTTTTAAATTCATTAACCAGCTCCTCGTCATATGCCTCACCGCGACAGGTTGCAAGTCGCTTCCATGGAGTTTGCATCACCTCATAAAGCTCGCCATAGCTACCAGCCTCGCATATTTTTTCTATAAATTCCTCATCTGATGAGACTACACTAATATTTTTGTCTGGTCCATACGGGCTCTCGCATATCTGCCTTCCATACTTTACAAGGGACAGTGCCTCATCTGCCTTTGTCCTGACAAGTCTCATATACCCCTTCATCCAATCAGATGAAACAAGCTCCTCATATGTATCTACACAAAGAGATGCCTTGGCACTTTCTATCCACTTCTCTGGTATAGGGTAGCTTGATACCATATTATATATTGCTAATATCTGCTTTTTTAACTCTGCATCATCATAGCCTGATGAAAAAACATCCAGAAGTGCTATGAATTTCTTGTCCTTCTCATCATATTTTCTGTCAAACAGCTCTGTCAGGACATCAGCCTTAAGCAAATCCATCATACCCGGATCTCCTATATTAAATGCCGAGTCAAGATTAAGCAGACTGAAATGCTCCCTCACAACCTTCAAGCAAAAGCTGTCTATAGTTGTTATATCTGCTCTGTTCACCAGCAATAGCTGTTTCATTAAATGTTCACTATATGGCTTTTCCTCAAGTGCCGCCTCAAGCCTTTTTGCAATTTTATCTCTCATCTGTGCTGCTGCCGCATTTGTAAATGTAACAACAAGAAACTGGTCTATATCGCAGGGATTTTGCTCATCTAACACCTTTTTAAGTATTCTCTCAACAAGCACAGCGGTTTTGCCTGAGCCGGCAGCGGCAGAAACAAGTATACTGCAATCTCTTTCATCTATTACTCTTTGCTGTTCCTTAGTCCACATCAGGCTTAACACCTCCTAATAATGAGCTTATCTCCTCATATACCTTATCCTTATCTGAATCCTTGTATTTTAAATAATGATATTTATTGCCACCATATTTGTCATCAAAACGGCACACCTCAGCAAATGTACAATATTCACATACAGCCTTCCCGCCCTTGTTTACAGGGTACTTGTCTATCACACCATCGGCTATATTCTTAGCTATATCACACGCCTTTAATCTCGCAAACTCAAGCACATCTGTAAATCTGCTGTTTTCATCGTTGACAAGACCTTTTAGTTTAAGCTCCTTTTCTCTCTTCTTCTCAGCATCCATATCATCATTGGCATCCACATATGGATCTCGCATTGTATAATAATACATGCCCTCCGGATAAACTCTTATATCCCCGCCATCGATATTGTTCTGATTATACTGCCTGTCCGCAAGCTCAAGCATAATGTTTGTGTACATGGCAAGCTGTAGCTGTAATCCCTCGTACAGCTCATTTACCTTAAACTCATGCATACCCGACTTGTAATCAATAACTCTCATAGATAATGTCTTGTTCTCAGCAGAGTAATGCACGTCCGCCCTATCAACTATTCCCTGCAATGTCATTGCATGACCTTCCTCACCATATGGAACATTTTCCTTAAAACGGTATTCAAAATACTCAGGCATAAGACTGTCCTTCGCAACGATTTTACTTAACACAGACGCAGTTCTCACACCTATTCTGACAAGACTGTTCCTCAGATACTCATATCTGCCCTCTTCTATATCCTGTCCCTCATAAGCACTGTCAAACGAATCATTTACATACTGTGTCATATGCTCGTTTATATATTCGTCAGTTATTTTATCCCACTCATTGTCGCACTCATCATGGACATGGCGATACAGCTTCTCCATAGCTCCGTGAAGAATAGTTCCTATATCTCTGTTGTCTATCTTCTTCTCCCGTCTCTCACGAAGTCCAAGTGTATACTGCAAAAAATACGCATATGCACAGTTAGCAAAACGCTCAAGACGTGATACTGACTGTGACATAAGCTTTAATCTTATGAGCTCTGAGACTTCCCTTGTGAGTGATGCAGGAACATTGCTATAGCACATGGCTCTCTCTATGCTGTCCATATCAATACCACTTTCAATATACACCTTATACATCTTAATAATTTCATCCATATGAAGTGTATTGCCAAGCGATAGCTCATTTAAGCCGTGTATCAAAGTCCATATACCACTCTTGTAGGTTGCCGAATATATATCCTCATCATGGTACGACTTAACCTCTATGTCAGGGAAAATATTTTTTACACGCCCTATAATATATGAAGGTCTTAATGTGTCATTATTGCAGTTGAGCAAAGAATATGATAATGACAAAATATCACTTGGTTTTGTCATATTAAGATAGAGATAAAACTGCTCCACATAGCTGTTTAGCTTCTCTGTAGGGGCAAGCACCAATGAATATGTGCTAAGCTTCTCCTTTTCCCTGTCACTTATTATCTGTGCCGGAGTTCCCTTCTTCGGAATAATGCCATCATTAACTCCAATTATATATAATACCTTTACATCATCTAATCTTGTTCTGGTTATATCACCCACAATAACCATATCGAGCATATTAGGAATCATGCCGAGAGTGATATCCTTAAGTCCCAAATCTATAAGCTCTGCAAAATCCTTGATTAACACATAATCATCAGGCATAATCTCTGTCATCTTATCGAGAACCTCACACAGCTTCTCATAAAGTCCCTTAGGCTCTGCCATACGCTCTTCATAATCAAGTCTGTCCATAAGCTCATATAACGCCTTGACATAGGTCTTAACCTGTATATTTTTGCCACTTATTTCGGTGTAAAATGGCTCTAGTATCTCCATAACATAGCTTCTGGTGTCCTCAACTGAGCTGTCAAATTCCTTTCGCCACCATGAAATACCGCGAATTCCTCTAGCCAGACAATAATTCTCAAGCATTTCTATCTCCGACGTATCAAGCTCAGATACAACCCCAGACTTTAAAAATGAAAATACACTGTCATATGAGAAGTTATCCGCAACAATATTTAGTGCGTGTCCTATGGCATCTACATAAGGATTGTTCTTAACAGGTCTGCTGTAATCAAGGAAATATGGTATGTCAAGTATCGGAAACAGTTGCTCTACATATTCCATTGAGCCCTCAAGATTGCCTGTAATAACAGCTATATCCTTATATCTGTAACCCTTTTCCATAACCAGCCGTCTTATATCATGTGCAACGCCAAGAATTTCTTTTCTAGGTGTATCATATTCCGTTATTCTCACTGCATCTGTTTTCTGATGATACTTCTCATAAGGATATCTGAAAATATTTTTCTCCAAATGCCGAAGTGCATAATTAATCCCGTCAGCCCTATTCCACCTTGCAAGACTGTCTGTACCTATAAATACATCATCCAAAACAGGCACATGAAGTGCCTCCGCTATATCAAGCAATGAATCCTTGGTCTGCTTTGACAGATAAAACAACTCATGCTCAGCCAATAATTTCTTATGGTATGATTGTTCATCTATAGTCAATACAACCTCTATATCTATTGCAGATACCATAAGCTTCTTTATAAGATTAAGCTGTATAGGTGTAAAACCTGTAAACCCGTCCATAACAATTACACTGTTTTTTATCATCTCTGAACGGCTGACATACTCTGCCAAAAGCTCTGTCAACTGCTCTGCTACTATATAAGTGTCCTTAAGTCTTTTGTCGAATTCTGAAAATATAGTCTGCATATCAACTAATTTTCTTAACAATAAGGTCTGCTCTTTTTCATTCTTAAATGTCTCTATAACCTCAGCAAGCTTGTCCCTTGATATATCATACTGATACATCTCCGACATAAGAGACTTAACCTCGTCTATAAAGCCAGACTTGTCAAGGCAGCCTCCGTATACTGTAAGCTTGTCCTTTACAGTACCAGCTACCTGTCTTATAAGCATAGTTTTGCCAAAATCCTCAAGCACCTGCATAGGTCTCACATTAAGCTCATCAAATACTCTGTATGCAAGTCTGTTAAAGCCTATAACATCTATATTCATTGTTCCGCCATGAGGATGCAGCTTTACCATCTTGCGCTGTAATGCCATGGAATACTGCTCTGGAACAAGTAAAATATAGTTAATATCAGGTTTATCTAATGAAGCATTTATTATTTTATTATATATATAATGTGATTTGCCGGCTCCGGACGGGCCAAATATGAAACGCAAAGACATTCTTAACCTCCTATTGTACCTTAAACAAACCCATTCACATTCTGTAGCTGATACACACCTGTATAAAATATATCATGTATATAATTTATATATAATTATCAGTGTATATATCAGCTACAGAATATATGAGGTTACTCTACTATCGCAGGGGACACTGCTTGCTTTATTGCTTCCATTATAATTATCGTTGTGTATTGGTTATCCTTAGAGTATGTAATATCGTCTATGTTATTTACCAGACTTATCTGATTGTTTATCTCATCTAATGACGGTTGTATCAACGGATACATTGCGGTCACTGTATCGTCAAGGTTTGTTATATCTACATGTGAAATTGTAGATTCATCTACAGTAACAGTAACCTGCAATAGTGAACCGCCAAGATTAAGCTCTGATGTGTACACTCCAGGCTTATATGTAGTCATCGTCTCCGTACTTTCCTGTACCTGCTCTTTTTTCTGTGAGGTAGCAGCGTCCTTATCATCCTTTGACTTGTCTCCAGAAAACATATATACCAAAAGGGCGATAAGCAATATACCTAAGATTATGAATATACCGGTATATATGAGTTCTTTAGATTTTAAAACAATAATTTTGGTGTTGGCAGACATATAAAAACCCCTTACTTAGATTATTATAAATATATTCAATGTTCAGGGGTTTTATGATTATGTATTTTCTCTATTGCTTTGAAGCTATTACTCCACCGGTTTTATATATACTGTCAGCAGGCACATACCCTCTTACAGGTGAGAGAGGATAAATGTTAGTATTTCTTCCTATAACAGTACCAGGATTCAGTACAGAATTACATCCTACCTCCACATGGTCACCAAGCATTGCTCCAAATTTCTTAAGCCCTGTTGCTATATCGAATTTCTCTCCATTATCTGTCGATGTTCCCTTTACATGAACAAGTGTCTTATCACTCTTTACATTTGATGTTATAGAGCCTGCACCCATATGTGATTTGTAACCCAATATGGAATCACCTACATAGTTATAGTGAGGCACCTGAACATTATCGAATATAATAACATTCTTAAGCTCTGTAGAATTACCTACAACGCAGCCTGCGCCAACCAATGCATTACCACGGATAAATGCACACTGTCTCACCTCTGTATCTGCTCCTATAATTGCCGGTCCTGCTATATATACAGAATCAAAAACCTTTGCCGTTTTATGTATCCATACGTTCTCCGAAACCTCTTCATACTCTTCCTTATCAAGTGTTTTTCCAAGCTCAAGTATGAAATCCCTGATACAAGGAAGCGCCTCCCAAGGGTAAGTCTTTGTCTCTAATAATGGCTTTGCAGCGGTATGCTCCAAATCATATAGCTCTTTTATTGTTACATCATTTACATTACTCATTTACTTTCTTTCCCTTTCTGCCTGTTTTTTGTTTTTCATAATATGGCTTACACTGGTCAAATATGTATGTTATCTTATATTGATTGTTAAGTCCTTTAACCATCTCTGTATTCTTGATAACGAAATTATTCATCTTCTCGGTATATTCTTCCTTAGATATAGTTCCCTCAGCTACGCCTGACAAGCCCTTCTCCCAGCTCGCTGTCATCTCTGCTCTCAAAAGGCTGTTTATGGAATAATACACAACATCATATATTATCTCACCTAAGAATGTAGGTGTAACTATCTGCGTCTTTTTATTAAGGGCAATATATTTGTTATTGATTAATTTCGTTATTATACTGTCTCTTGTCGCACTTGTTCCTATTCCACTTCCCTTTATCTGGCTTCTCAGCTCCTCATCTTCAATAAGCTGTCCAGCATTCTCCATTGCAAGGATAAGTGTTCCTGAGGAATATCTCTTAGGCGGTGAGGTCTCGCCCTCCTTTACATCAAGGGAGTTGACTGTAAGCACATCACCCTTCTTAAGATTGCTTAATTTCTCAAGCATATCTGCTGTCAGCTTCTCGTCATCACCCTTTTTATCGGCAGATGAAATACCAGCTATCTGTAGATATCCCGGTTTCTTAAGTCTCTTAAAATTGGCAAAGAAATGTTCTTTTCCATCCTTCGCTGACATCGTACTGTCAGCCTCAGCCTTTATATCTCTCGTAAGTGTAAGTGCAACCTTCTCATACTCTGCCGCAGGGTAGAATATGCTAAGGAAACGTCTTGCGACAATATCATATACTCTCTGTGCAGTATGTGAAACTCCCTTCAGATTACCAAGTCCCTGTCCTGTGGGAATAATGGCATAGTGGTCAGTTATCTGCTTATCATTAACATATTTAGACTTTGCAATTCCCTTATAACCGCCCTGCTCCATTATATGGCTGGCAAATTCTGCAAGCGGTCCATATTGTCTTAAGCCTCCTATATTTTTTCCTATCTCCTTTGATACTGCGGTTGATAAAACCCTTGCATCCGTTCTTGGATATGTGACAAGCTTCTTCTCGTACAACTCCTGAACGATATTAAGAGTGTCTGTAGGACTTATCTTAAACATTCTGGAGCAGTCGTTCTGAAGCTCGGCAAGGTTATACAACATAGGGGGTGCTTTTTTCTCTGTCTTTCTCTCTACCTTTGCTACCTCTAAGGTACAAGGCTTTGTATTATTCAATTCTCCAATCAGCTTCTCAGCAGACTCTCTCTTCTTAAATCCATTCTCCTTATACAGAAGAGGTGACTCATAATACGCAGATTGATTTACTGCCTTCCACTCTGCATCAAAGCCATCCATAGCTGCCACAACTCTGTAAAATGGTGTAGGAACAAACTCTCTTATCTCACGCTCTCTCTTGACAATCATACCAAGTACACAGGTCATAACACGTCCGACAGCTATTACGCATTTATCAGCCTTAAGATAATTCTTGACTGTCTGACTGTACTTAAGTGTAAGTGCTCTGGAGAAATTAATACCCATGAGGTAATCCTCCTGAGCTCTAAGGTATGCAGAAGCACTAAGGTCATCATAGTATGACAACTCCTTCGCCTCTCTGATTCCCCTTAGAATCTCCTCCTCTGTCTGTGAATCAATCCATACGCGTCTTTTTTCCTTATCAGGACTTACGCCTGCCATTTTATCAACTAATCTGTATATGTATTCTCCCTCTCGTCCTGAGTCAGTGCATACATATATACATCCAACATCCTCACGATTAAGAAGTGTCTTTACAACATTAAATTGTCTGCTTGCGGCATCTATTATCTCGTATTTATATTCAGTTGGAACAAATGGAATTGTAGCCATACTCCACTTCTTAAGCTCAGGATTATATGCATCAGGGTAACTCATTGTAACAAGATGTCCTACGCACCATGTCACAACAGAATCCTCTGTCTCAATAAAGCCATCCCTTCCACCTGCATTGTCGGCACCCTTAACTCCGAGTGCCTTGGCAAATTCCCTTGCAACACTGGGTTTCTCGGCTATATATAAATTCTTCAAAATTAATCCTCCAATACTTCCCTATGCCTCAGTCAATGTAGTCAAATCCTTTATTATTTCTCCCGCAAGTATAAGTCCTGCCACCGATGGCACAAATGCAACACTTCCAGGAATATCCCTTCTCTCAGTACATTTGTGTTTTGCACCCGGAGGACAGACACAGTTAGTTCTACAGCTGATACTCATATCATCTAATGGTCTTGTCGGCTTCTCATTTGAGTAAACCACCTTAAGCTTCTTTACACCACGTTTCTTCAGCTCTCTTCTCATAACCTTTGCGAGAGGACACATGGTTGTCTTATATATATCTGCAATTTGAAATGCAGCAGGATCTAACTTATTTCCAGCACCCATGCTGCTAATCACAGGCACACCGCACTCCTTGGCACGCATTATAATCTCTATCTTAGCTGTGACTGTATCTACGGCATCAACCACATAAGAATACTCTGAAAAATCAAATTCATGTGCATTTTCAGGAAGATAAAAGCATTTTCTCACTTCTACATCTGCGTCAGGATTAATGTCTAATATTCTCTCCTTCATAACATCAACCTTGTACTGCCCTACCGTTTTTCTCGTGGCAATTATCTGTCTGTTAATGTTAGTAAGACATACCTTGTCATCATCCACAAGCACAAAATGTCCTACGCCTGACCTTACCAATGCCTCAACTACATATCCACCTACTCCGCCTATTCCAAAGACTGCTACCTTAGCCTTAGACAGTCTCTCCATATTATCTGCACCAAGCAATAACTGTGTTCTTGAAAACTGATTAATCATAATATTCTCCACTATATGTAATAATTTGTAATGTCTCTGCTATCTTAATAATATATCATTCCACATATAAAATGACAATGCCGCTAATTATTTATTCATCATATTTTTCCTGAATAAGCTTAAGCTCAACTATATCATCAAATGATATATTAATTTCATTATCCATAACAATAGTCCTTGCATACTCGTCTATTTTTCGTATATTCCCCTCATAGGTTATATACGCTCCGCCCGATTTTTTCTCATCAGGCTTATAATAAGTCACAGAAATATAAGGATATTCGTCTATTTTATCAATTATCCTTGCAAGCTCAGCGTCAAGCTTTTCCTTCACGCTCTCATCTATATCTACCCTTGATACAGTAAGTCTGCCTGTCTCCTCTATAACATCCTCATGTCCGGTAAGTGCCGCAAATGGTGAAAATTGGGCAGCACGCTCATACAGCGACATATGCTGATGAACCTCTGATTCATGATGTGGCATATCAATAATATCTTCATAATCATGTGCTTCATTCATATCTAATCACCTCTTATGCCTTATGACCACCAATCTGCGAATTACGGCTTATGGCAGTTGCGCCCTCCTCAAAATTCATACCCTTTAAGACTGCATTTTTTCCATATTTCTTCTTAATAGACAAAACCGCTTCCTGCATCTTTCGTTCTCTCAAAAGCTTCTCATCCTCTTCTTTTCGCTTAAGCAAAACCTCATCATAATCCGTAAACAAATCGAGCTGCTCATATTGCTCCTCATGCTTTATGTCATTCTCATTTATTACATGATTAGCTACAATATTAATACGTCTTACCAGCAGACTTTTATTTATTATCCTGTCATACAATTCTAGTGCCGCATCAATAATCATGTTAGATGACGACGTCTGTCTCTTCAGATTGATAGTTCCATGTGCATGCTTCGGTATTTTTCTTCCATAAACATCTATGCTTATATCACCTTTATATTTGCTGCTTATAAGCGGATTGGTAAGATTCTCTATATCATAACCTATCGTAAGCACAATCTGGTCTGTGACAAGTCTCTTATCAACCAAATCAAGAGAAAGCATATCTGCCATCTCATGCACTATAAGTCTCGCCTTATCACTGGTATACGGACACTGCAACACCTGTCCCTGACTCAGACTGTTATTCTCAGGTCTGTATGCCTTAACATCAGCAATGGTGCATGGTTCATATCCCCATGCATGGTCTATAAGCAGCTCTGCATTTATTCCAAACATCTTATAAAGAAGCTCTTCATTATAATAATCCTCAGGCTTGCCGACAGAGCACCTTGCCACATCTCCCATAGTGTATATTCCCTTTTCAGCGAGCTTTTTAGCATATCCTCTTCCAACTCTCCAGAAATCAGTAATAGGTTTGTGTCCCCATAGCATTTTCCTGTACAGCTTTTCATCAAGATACGCTATTCTCGCTCCATTAGCATCAGGCTCGGCATGCTTGGCAACTATGTCCATAGCAATTTTACACAGATACATATTAGTACCTATGCCTGCTGTGGCAGTTATCCCTGTAGTCTCGTATACATCCTTGATTATAGTATTGGCAAGCTCCTCTGGTGTCATACCATATGTCTTAAGATAATGTGTGATATCCATAAATACCTCATCAACGGAATACACATGTATATCCTCCGGTGCAATATACTTAAGATATATCTTATATATCCTTGAGCTGTAATCCATATAAAGAGACATTCTCGGAGGTGCCGCCACATAAGAAAGCTTATATTTTCTGGCTTTCTGAACGACCTCAAAAAGTCTCGCCCTACCCGGTATTCCATATGCTTTAAGAGACGGAGATACCGCAAGACATATCGTTTTCTCCGTACGGCTCTCATCAGCCACAACAAGATTAGTTGTAAGAGGATCTAACCCCCTCTCAACACACTCAACCGAAGCATAAAATGACTTTAAATCGATTGCTATATATATGCGATTGGACTCCTTATTTAAACTTTCCATTATCTGCACCCTTAACAC